>CALBMZ010000255.1 GCA_937896225.1 uncultured Alcaligenaceae bacterium
TTTCGTTTCGCAAGAAGTATCAGCGAAGATTAGCGAGACTTGGTGAGGGGAAGGGGTTTTCAAGGCTAACGATAGGTGTTTTATGATTCTTATACAAACACATAGCGTTAGCCTTGAGTCTGCTAACGTTATACAGCTACTCTGAAGCTATTAACTGGTCAGCGTAACTAAACTAATTGACAGGTTTTTTTAAAATTTGTAGCCAACACCTACCAATACTTGGTAAGAGTCTAAGCTACTACTGGAGCTAGTTTTGAGTGTGCCACCTTCAAACGATCGACTATAGCCAAAGTCTTGGCTACCGTAGTTCATATAATTAGCTTCAGCGAATGCATAAAAGCCGCCCTTGATAATTTGTTTATACCCCAGACCGAGAATGTAACCATTAAGGGTTTTTGATTGATTAGATGTTAACCCAGTTCCAACAAAAGATATTGTGTTAACACCATCTGAAAGGCTGCTAGGAGCGGTGTGATCAACTTTAATAGAGCTATAACCTGCTTTAAAATAAACTAACTTATCTTCACTGATAGCATAGCTTGGAGTAATGAAAATGTTTAACCGATTAGAGGCTTTGATTTTAGCCCCATTCGCACTTAGGCCATCATTATCAGGGTCAAGTGCCGATAATTTATAGTTGTAGCTTGACGATTCTTGAGTAAGGAGTGAATAGTCAACACCAATACCAATTAACCACTTCGGTGAAAGAGCAAAGTTATAGCCAATACCTGCAATCAAAGGTACCCCACCAAAGCTTTGATTAGATGCTGAGAAGTTTCCAAGAGTCTCAGTCTGTAAGCCAAGAGTCCCAGTTAATGGTGAACTTAGGCCCGAAGCGGTATTGTTTTCATAACCCGTACTTAGCTGCCCATAAAAGCCTTGAAATGCAGACTGAGCCATTACTGGTGAGCTAGCACCCATAATAATAGTTATTGCTAAGATTCTTTTATTCATGATTTGTCTCAAAAAAAGTTAGGTTAGGTGTTCGCTTCTAACTCAAGTACGCCTAAGGTCGAAACCAACTGTTCAAAACTTGTGCGTTCAACAGCAACACATTTGATAATATTTTAACCTAAACGATATGTTTTGGGTAATTCACCAATACACCTACAGCAACCTAATAAATAGTGTTGACGCCGGATTAATACTGTATAGAAGAGGGCGGCGCCAATATCTAGTACAGTTAGATTTTATCTAACGCCATCAACGTTTGCCACTCCACAGCAAACGCTCATCTTTGTATGGAGAGTTTGCATATGCAAGTAGTTCGTAAATTGGCTTTGATAGCGGGGTCCTTTTTAATGTTCTCGGGCATACGCCTAAGTAGTGACAACTAAGGTGCGTTTTGACCGTACGTTTAGCCGACTCAATTTTATGAGGCGCAGGCAACCAACAGTTTCTGTATTGATGGCATCTTTTAATCATGCGCCGTTCGTAGCCGAGGCGATTACAAGTGTGTTGTCGCAAAGCCTCACTAACATAGAGTTAATTGTTGTCGATGATGCATCAAACGACCGAACTGCGGAAATCGTAGCTTCTATATGTGATGAACGCCTGAAACTAATTTGTCAACCATTCAATCGTGGAGTGCATGTTCGTAATTTAGCGCTCAGTTTGGCTCGTGGTCGCTATATAGCTTTTCAAAATTCAGATGATGTTTGGCAGCTTGATAAGCTTGCTCGACAATTAGAAGTAATGGAAGCCAATGACAACTTGACAGCCTGCTTTACTGGCGTCGAGCTGATTGATGTAGATGGAAATGCCAAGAAAAATAGTTGGGGGGATAACCTATTTACAGTGGAAAATAGATTACCTAGAGCTTGGCTTCGTCATTTTTTTGATGTCGGTAATTGTCTTGCATTGCCATCTGCAATGGTGAGGAGGTCCGACTTGGTGAAACTGGGCGGGTTTCGTGGCAGTCTTGTTCAGTTGTCTGACTTTGATCTTTGGATTCGTTTAGCAGCGCTTGGTGATTTTATGGTGCTGCCAATGCAATTGACGAAAATGAGGATCGTAGACGGTGTAAATTTGAGTGAACCTTCAGCAGGAAAAATTCTTCGAATGAAAATTGAGCATGCGACAGTTTTGCAGCGGTTTACTGAGCCTGAGTTACTGACATATTTTCCGATTAGTTTTCCTGATCTGGTTGATTTTGGAAATGCGGGGGCGAGGAAAGTAGCGCTTGCTCTGAGAGCTATGGAACGGTTTGGCACAACAGGCATAATGTTCGCGGATTGCGTAATTGCAAACGTTCTTGACGAAGAGAGGGCGCGTGCTGATGCCATCGAGGCTCACGGACTGGCTTTCATCCAAGATTTTTTTGAGCGACGTTGCCAGATGGTAATGCTAATTACAAAGACGAAATGAAAAAATTTGATCTTAAGAGCCAAGATCGACTAGTCGATCTCAAACAAATTGACTGCTGGATGCAAGAAAGTCAATTTAGTGATGCTATGGTTGTTAAATCTTCTACTTTACTTCGCTCTAATTCGTGGGTATTTACTGACGGCTCCATTCAGCACGTGAGTAAACGGTTTTTCAGTGTGATCGGCGTCGAATGGTCTGAGTTAGGTAAAACGAGTGCATCAATTTTCCTAGAGCAGAGGGAAATTGGAACGCTCGGCGTCATTGCAAGACGGTCAAACGATGGCCTAGAAATTCTGTTGAACGCTAAGGCAGAACCAGGTAATTTTGGTTTTGTTCAGTTGGCACCAACATGCCAAGCCACAGCAAGTAATGCGGACCAAGTTCATGGTGGAACGCCTCCACCATTTTCTAATTATTTTTTATCACCGCACGGCGAGATCATTAGTGACTCGCTGCAGAGTGAGCATGGCATGCGTTTCTTTGGTAAGCTAAATCGCAATATCTTCATAGTTGATTGCGACTCGCAGGAACTCACTGCCCAGCATCGCTGGGTTTCATTTAGGCTGTTAGCAAGCATGTTAGACAAGGACTTTCGCGTCAATACGGATCTACGATCTGTCCTTTGCTGTACGGACTGGGCATGCCTTGCCGGAGGAGTACCTTTTGCTGAAGGCGAAGATTTCGCTCAGGAGTTGCGCAAGTCATTTTTAGCGTGTCCACGACCTCATATTCTTGCAGCGGTGCTGAAGCGACTAGATGAGCTTCGATGCCGTTCGAAAAATTTAAGCTTTATAGATGTGCGTAGCGTTGCTGGTTTCAGTTGTTCTTTTGATACCGCACCCACGCTGAGCAATGGCGCTCAGTCTTTGCAGCATATTGAAGTGCAGTCTTGTTTACGTGAGGTGCATGCTTGGGATCAGCCGATTTTAGAGGATACTGAGGAACAAGTGATCGACCTGTTCTGCGCGCGGGGCAGTGCGGGTCTTGTATTTGCCTTTCGAGCCCAATGGGAGCCGGGGTTAGTTCGCGGTGCCGAACTCGCCCCTACAGTCCAAGGACCTAAAACCGATTCGCCTGATTTTGGGAATGTAAGGCTTTCGGTAAGACAGTCTGATGAAGGTGGCCGTTTCTATCACTGTATTTCGAACTATCGCATCATAGATGTCGGTGAAGTTATTTATCAAGATGACTATCTATGGCTTACGTTGGCGGAAATTCGAGTTTTGCTCTCAGCCTGTATGTTTAATAATGAATCCCGTAGTGCTCTTTCGCTTTTGTTACGGTATCTTTGATGATGGTAGCCCCTCTGGTCAGTTTTAATTTAGCCACTGTTGCAAAAATCTCTACAGGGTCGCAGCTCCTGATTTGATTAGTGAGTGCCATTACTTTAACCAATTAACCTCCTCGAAACCCGGTGCAATTCACTATGCACGTCTGTTGTTGCTACCTATATAATTAATCTACTTAAAACAACACAAATCGAGACTCTTATGAAAAAGATTAAAAAATTCGCACCGGCGTTTATCGCCGCCTTAGCCTTTAGCATGGCGTCAACCGCGCAAGCTGACACCAAAGTAACTTATAAATCAGCCAAAGTTGGTTCTTCTTACTACCAAATGGGTGTTGAGTTAGCGCAAGCCATGAAGGCCGGTTCAAATGGTCAAATTATTGTGACAGTTGAAGAAAGCCAAGGCTCAGTTCAAAACGTCATTGAATCGGCTAGCCGCACAGGTAACTACGTTTTTACGACCCCGCCCTCACTGGTTAAAAGTGCTATGGCAGATAAGGGCCCCTTTGAGAAAAAGCCCTCACCAAAATACCAAGACATTCGTGCTTTGTTTCCCATTCCTTCTTTAACCATGCACTTTGTGACCCGGGGCGATGCGGGAATTAAAACCTTTGCTGACTTAGAGGGTAAAAATGTTTTGATTGGAAAGGGTACATTTTCAGCTCGTGAGGGTGCTAAGTACATGAAAATGTTTGGCCTGGAAGGCAAAGTAAATTTAGCCAATGTTGAATTGAATAATGCTGTAGCCGCGCTTAAAAATAAACAAATTGATGCGTTTGTAACGGCGGGTTCATTTCCTGCACCCAACGTGATTGAAGCGGCTGCCAGCATGCCCGTTGTAATCTTGTCGATGACTGATACACAGGTGCAGCAAACCGGTGCCGCCAAAGTCGTCATTCAAGCCAATACTTATGCGGGTCAAACGACAGACATCATCACCACATCATTGCCGGTTATTGCTTACACCACCACTCAAATGGATGACAAGACCGCCTACGCTTTAACTAAAACATTTTGGGAAGAGCGTAACAAATTAGCTGCTACAGCAGCTTGGTGGGGTGGGGTAACGCCTGCCATGTTGGCAAATATTCCTGGCAAAATTCACCCTGGTGCACTGCGCTTCTACAAAGAAATGAATATTCCTGTTTCAGCCGCTAATCAATAAATATATGGCCTGCCATCATAGGATGGTGGGCTTGATATTTAAATAAAAAAAATACATTTAATCGATGCGTCAGTCTACATTTTGGCTTTGTTTTTGGCCGCTGCTGGGCTTAGTTTGCATTTCTTTTCATCTCTGGCTCATTTTTGCTGGGCTAGTGCCTAATTTAGTGACCCGCCCAATACATATGGCGCTGGCACTGCCTTGGGTGATGTTGTGGCGACCACCAGGTCAAAACGCTTCACCTATAAATTGGTTGTTATGTATAGCTGGCATGGTGGCCTGTGCTTGGGTGGCCCTAAACCAAAACGATTTGGGTGATCAGTACGGCAGTCTTGATGGCATCTTGCAAATGCTAATGTCTATCATTTTGTTGGTGATGGTCATTATCATGGCCAAACGTGCGGTGGGTTGGCCCTTGCCCTGTATAGCAGTGCTGATGTTGTTATATGGGTTGTTTGGCAACTTCATACCAGGTGAATTTGGTCATTTAGGTATGCCCCTTGATAGCTTTATGGGAACGTTAACCATTACTGAGGGTGGTATTTGGGGCAGTTTAACGGGTGTATCAGTCACGATTGTGGCCATTTTTGTGATCTTCGGTGCCATGCTTAATGCTGGTCAAGCGGGTTCTGGTTTTATGAACGTAGCGGCTGCCTTCGCGGGTAGGCTAACCGGTGGTGCTGCGAAGGTTTCAGTCTTGTCTTCTGCTTTATTTGGTTCGATCTCTGGTTCTGCCTCAGCCAACGTAGCCTCAACCGGTGCGATTACCTTACCCGCTATGCGTAGACTCGGTTACCCCCGCTCACTGGCCGGTGCGGTCGAGGCGGTTGCTTCTTCGGGTGGTCAAATTATGCCCCCACTTATGGGGGCTGGTGCGTTTGTGATGGTAGAACTCACAGGTGTACCTTACGAGGGCATTATGTTGGCAGCCCTGCCAGCAGCGTTACTCTACTTTATAGCCGTTTGGGTCGGTATCAATGCTTTTGCGCGTCGCTACGACTTGCCGCAACTGCCCGCACACGAACGACCCGATACGCGCACAGTCATCATTACAACTGGTTTTTTTGCCATTCCGTTCACGGTCTTGCTGTATGGTATGTTTGGCTTGAACTATACGCCCCAGTATGCGGCATGCTTAGCTGTGATTGCAGCCGCTTTATTGCTGCTGACAGATGATCATTTTAAGGTTGAGCCCAGGCAGGTGCTTTCTCGGCTTTGCAACGCAGCTGAAACATCGGGTCGTCAGATCGCCATGATCGCCTCAATTATTTTGTGTGCCTCGATCATTATTGGTGTGTTGGGCATGACAGGTTTGGGCGTCAAAATTACGTCGGTCATTTTGTCTGGGTCAGGAGGGTTGCTTTGGCCTGCTATTTTATTAACAGCACTAACCTGCCTATTATTAGGTATGGAAGTACCCACCACTGCAGCCTATGTTATTTGTGTTTCTGTTGCGGGGCCAGCCTTGACACAACTAGGCCTTGAGTTGTTACAGACTCATTTATTTGTATTTTGGTTTGCACTGCTCTCAACCATTACGCCACCTGTTTGTGGTGCGGTTTTTATTGCGGCAGGTATGGTTGAAGAAAACTGGCTTAAAGTAGCCTGGAAAGCTATGGCTCTGGGGGTCGGTCTCTACCTGATTCCTTTAGGTATGATTTCCACGCCAGGCTTAATTGATTTAGCTGCGTCACCCGTTAGTGCAGTGATTGCGATGATTAAAGTGGGGGTTGCCATAACTGCGATTTCTTATGGCATCATAGCCCCTGGCACATGGGTTAAACGGCTAGCACTGGTTGTGTTTGGTTCGTTTGTTTTACTCTACCCACTGGCCTAACATTTCAAGTGATTGACAACCACATCAGCCTATTCAGCTAAAATCAGTCTCTATGGCAACAAAAATCAGTAGTCTCACTCGCTGGTTGCGAGATTATCGGGTCATCTCTCGGTACAAACTTCAATGGTTTTTAGCTGGTGTATTTTTGCTTTTAGCCGCTGGCGCAACATTAAGCGTACCACTGGCGTTTCGCAATTTGGTTAATACCGGCATCACCAGTCAAGCCATTAATCAACAATTCATTAACTTGCTTATTTTGGCTGCAGTCTTAGCAGTCATGACCGCTGGCCGCTTCTACATCATGTCGTGGCTGGGTGAACGGGTCGTAGCCGACATTCGTCAGCGTGTGTTTGCAAATGTATTGCGCCAAAGCCCCGAGTATTTTGAAACCTTAAAAACCGGCGAAGTGTTGTCACGATTAACCAGTGACACGACACTCGTACAAACACTGGTGGGTTCAAGTATTTCCATTGCGTTACGCAGCATTGTGATGTTGATTGGTGGGGTCACCATGATGTTGATCACTAGTCCTTGGTTAGCCGGCACCATGATCACCTTGCTGTTAGTCATTGTTTTACCGCTTTGGGCTTTAGGTCGTTATGTACGTAAAATGTCTCGCACTAGCCAAGACAAAGTGGCTGACACCAGCGCCATGGCGGGCGAAGTTTTAAATGCCATCACGACGGTGCAAGCCTTTGTGCGCGAGCCACATGAAAAACAACGTTATGACCGTGCCGTTGAAATCGCTTTTAACGAAGCTAAAAAAAGAATTACCATGCGCTCGGTATTAACGGCCACAACCATTATGTTGGCCTTTTCCGTGATTGTGTTTGTGTTGTGGATGGGTGCTCAGCAGGTAACAGCTGGTCAAATGTCATTAGGTGATTTAACTCAGTTTGTGTTGTATGCCGTGTTTATTGCAGGTTCAATTGGTGCATTATCTGAAACGTGGGGCGACTTGCAACGTGCAGCAGGTGCGACTGAACGCTTAGTTGAACTGATGCAGGCCGAGCCCGCTTTGAAAGTCTCTGACTCAGATAGGGGGCATCAAAACTTGCCCCGCATCATGAAGCAGAACAGTCATTTAGACGATTCCCCATCGGTATTGAATCAGCCTACCGCCATGGTCTTTGCAAACGTCACGTTTGCCTACGCCTCCAGACCTGACTTTTTAGTGATGAACCATCTTGACTTGTCCATACCGCAAGGCGCGCGTTATGCCTTAGTGGGCCCATCAGGGGCAGGTAAAAGTACATTGTTTGCCATGCTGTTACGCTTCTATGAACCGACTAAAGGGCAAATTGAAATTTTAGGTCGCGATATTGCGAAATGGCCCGTTAACGAGTTACGTAACCTAATCGGTATTGTTCCTCAAGACCCTGTTATTTTTGCTGCCAGTGCAATTGACAACATTCGTTATGGCAGGTTAGACGCCAGCTATGATGACGTTATTTCAGCAGCTAAATCGGCACATGCTCACGGGTTTATTTCAGATTTACCGCAGGGTTATGACAGCTTTTTAGGTGAACGTGGCGTGCGCCTATCGGGTGGTCAAAAGCAACGCATTTCAATCGCTCGGGCCATACTTAAAAACCCAGCTATCTTGTTGCTTGACGAAGCAACCAGCGCGCTAGATGCTGAGTCAGAGCGTGAAGTGCAATTGGCTTTAGATACCGTATTACCCGGGCGAACTTCGTTGACTATCGCACATAGACTGGCAACCGTGCTTAGGGCCGACCGCATTCTTGTTCTTGAATACGGTCAGTTATTAGAGCAGGGGCAGCATGCCGAACTGATGGCAGCAGCTGGGCTTTATGCCAAGCTAGCTAAGTTGCAATTTGCTTAAGTGCTTTGCACATTGGTTAAGGCAAAAGAAGCCGCTTACGTTTTTTTATTTCCGCACTCGCTGACCAGTGTGCGCATGTTAACTTTAAGATAATTATCAAAATATAAATATGATCCTTTCAGACATACCCTTAAAACACCATGAACTTGCCATGCGAGAAGCGATCAACGTGGCTGCGGCAAACCCAGCTTACCCTTTTGGCGCGGTCATAACCCATGGTCGCACTGGGCAACTGATGGCGAGTGGGGTAAATGCTTCAGGTTCAAACCCAACGTTTCATGGCGAAATGGTTTGCATAAATAACTATGTTCAACAACATGGCAACAGTGGTTGGGGCGACTTGGTGTTGTACACAACAGGTGAACCCTGCCCAATGTGCATGAGCGCATTAACTTGGGCTGGAATGGGGGGGGTTGTTTACGCTAGCTCAATTGCATCAATAACTCGTGCTGGCATTCGGCAAATTAACTTGTCTGCTCAATCAGTGATTGACGCGGCTCCCTTTCATAAGCCCGAGCTAGTTGGTGGAGTGTTAGAGTCAGAGTGTGATGCGCTGTTTATGCATCGCAAGAGGGTTTAGTTGCTTTAAAAATATGATTTCACAGTGAGGTGAGGAAACATCTCGATAAACTAACCCAAACTAAGCCAACCAAAACTGTGCGGCATTAGAATCAAGATCAGGCAGCAAATAAAAGTTGTATCACCGCCTCTACAGAGGCCCTTGGTTTGTAAATGTGAAGCGTGTGCACAAACGTGTTGTCTTTGCGCTTTTTTTGTTGTGACTGTTCCAAAAGCACCAAGATATTTACTCGTCACGCAAGGGAAAACTGACAGGGTAATTTATTAAGGCACTGTTATCACAAATTTTTTAATCGAATCATAAGAAATGTAAGCATTCCAGAAAAAGATTTGAATAAAACGTAGCATAAAAATAAAAGAAAAATCGAGTCTAAGATGATTTTCTTTTCTGCTGTTTCAGATAAAAAGTAAACTAAACACAACATAAAATTTGATCCAGACCACATCAAAAATACGGTTGGTCTAAAACACTCATCTCTAAACAACTTCAATTTGTTTTTTAAGGTGATCTTAGAAAATTTTGATTTCACTTTAACGATTTTATTCAACCCCTTTGTACCCCAACTGACATCGTGACAATTACAAACCGAATAAATAGTGAACGGAAGGGTAAAAAAAGGGGTAATCAAGGGATAAGACCATAAATATTTAATCGAGGCCATAAAAAATCGCATCGATATGGCTAATATTAATAAGCTACGCATCAATAAATCAAGGATCACGCATGCTAGGGGTAGTTACTAATATCAATCCGAACTTGTCTAAATGTGCAAGTCGGTTATAAAACAGCGATACGTTCAGTTGTTGTTGACGACAGAATTCACGTGCATCTAAACTACAGCTTGATAGGGATTTATTGAGACTCAAAACTCACGAATTCTTTGGCTTGCTTTTATGTTGTTATTCGGACTGCCATCACAACAGACGAGACCAAGTCAATGTAAAAAAATCGCGGCTTCTTTGAGTTGTAGCTGCATCGTGATGCTGCACAATGAAGAATGTCTACTGATACTGATTTTATTAATAAAATGATGCTAATTTACGACCAACTCAATATCAATTGCCCTATCACTTGTGGCACTAGTCAATTGTGTGGGTGCTGGGGTGGGCCACTTTAAAACCAAGTCGCTTGATCGGCTTGCCCGCTAGAGCGCTGAATCCAAGAGATATTCCAGACGTCATCGACCTCTTGAAAAAGAGCTGTGGCGGTAAACACGTCATCGTTTGGTTCGCCCTTATAGGTGAACGTCGCAACTTGAGTGAAGGCCGCAAAGGCATGGTCACCATAGACATCCAGTCGGTGGATCTTGCTCAAGCCAACGACATGCATAACCAAGTCACCAGATGCATACATATTTACAAAACCTTTCGCATCAACTGGATTTCCGCTGGGTCGTATGAATCGGAAATCAGAGGTAGTGCGGGTAGTGATAACCTCGATATTTTTCTCGATCGAGCAAAAATCTGTGATTAGTGCTCGTATAGCATCTTCTTTTGTTACTGAAGTCATGGTGAGTTTCCTAAAAGACAAGCGCGAGCGGTTGCGCTGTAAAAAAATTACCTTTGTAAGGGCGTGAGTGCGTATTGCATCATGTTCGAAGCCATAGGTTTGTTCATTTTTATAAATACAGGATCTTGAATCATGGATTTAAATGCAGGCATATCGACAGCGAAGCAGGTCACCAGTGCTGTCGTTTCATTAGCCTTGGCTACCAACGTTCTACTTTCATCACAAATCTTTGCACGTTCGGACTTGTGATCAGCGAAACTCTTATGCCACACTTCGTAGGATGACTTTAAAGTTATGAATCATTGTAAGTACATGGTTTTTTTCCATAAAGTTATTGAAATCATAAGCATTGACGTCCGCATTTACTTTAGCACCAAAGTATTTGCTTGGTATCAGCCCAAACAAAACAACTTCTTGCAAAGAGATATCAAATGGTACGTGCCAAAAGCGCTTATTGTGATGGTCACAAATCGACCCAAGTTCCAAAAAAAATTCTGTGCTTGATCTCGCTGTATTCAATAAGTTAGACAGTAGTTTGAGTGACTTTGAGCCAACACGAAAGAGCCAGTTAAGCTCTCATTTGGTTCCTAATGGACAACTCGGTTAAAGATTCATAGGCCTTTACTGAAGGCCCATGAACAATCAATTATTGAGGTTTTTTTATGTCGCTGCACCTTGTATACGAATGATGGTCCGAAGATTGACATCTAGTGCCGCATAAACTTTGGCTACGACTGGACTGGCACCAAGTGCATCATATGTTGCCTCAATTGCCGCCATGGAAGGGTAAGTCACTCCAGTCAAGAAATCACCTGCATTGTTGCCAGTCATCAGTTTGGCAAATCTTAAGGTTTGCGCTCCATTTTCAGAAAATATCGGGGCACTTTGCACCATTAAATCTATTATCTCTGCTTGGGAAACAGAGGCTTTACCTCGCGTGAGAACTAAGAATTTTCGTTGGGGGTTTGATGGTGCCGTAAATGGAACTTCGCAAAACCTTGCAATATTCCTAGTCGTAACTTTTAGCCCCGTACTTATCACCTTTGCGTACGTAGAAGAAGTTGCAAAGGTATCCATCACATTTGCAAAACAATCTAGTGAACTAAAGAATTGTTGGAAAATAATACTTCCAGCATTATTGCCTGTCATGATCGTTCCATAACTAGCACGTTCTGATCCAGCTGCTTTAGACTCTTCTGCAAGCTCTTGTAGAATTGCAATAGCTTCTGAATGCTTATTTGCAGGAATAGATCCTACAGTTTGTAC
>CALBMZ010000256.1 GCA_937896225.1 uncultured Alcaligenaceae bacterium
AAAATATTCATAAAGCAATTCATTTATGTGACAGGCATTATGCAGTTGAACGAGGAAGAGTCGTGCTTGAGGGCGATTCTAAGAGTATGGAAGATCGTCAAGCATTAATCAAAAGAGTGAGTGTGTAAAACATTACATGAGATGAAGTGTGTATCAGTTGAAGCCAGTTCAAAATTGACCACCTGGGCGCGCAGTTTACGCATGCTGCCAACACATGTTCAGGGAATCGACCGAGTTTTATTGAGGCCGCTCCCCCATGTGATGCATAAAAGTTGTACGATTATTTGGTTAGTCAATCGCGCCTGTCTCGCCCGCTGTTCCATACAGGGGTGTTTGGTGCCGACACGCAGGTAAGTTTGGTTAACGATGGGCCAGTATCCATCTGTTGGTAAGCGGTGGCACCATGCATTGGATTATTGGAGGTAAGGCAAATGGTTCTTTCTAGCCCTGGGGAAATTGTGAAAAAATTCTTTCAATCTTTGCCGTTGCGCCGTGTTGAGCACCCTGGGCCATGTGTCGAACAAGCACTTCATACAGTGCCTTCGCGTTGCATCACGGTGCATGAAAGATTGCAACGTGGCTACACAATCTTGGAAGCTTTTTCAGCGTTGCTAAAAAAATATGATGTCGATGGTGCGGTGGCACGAATGCAAGGCGGCGACCTTTATCCTGCTAGTTATGTCTTGCCTGCATTATCAACTGACCCAAACTACGCGGTCTATTACAGCCAAACCCATAAGGCCCATCGCCCTTTGGCTTTAACCCAGGGGGCTGTCACAATTGGCTTAAGAGATCAACAAACCTGGCTTCATTGCCATGCGCGTTGGACTGATGAGCATGGCATGCTTCAATGTGGTCACTTGCTACCTGAGCAAACCTGTTTGGCTAACGATATCGAGGTTGAATTAACTTTGCTACTAGATGCAACATTTGAAGTCTGTGCTGATGAACACACGCATTTTTCATTGTTCAAGCCTCGTCCAAACTTAAGCGAGAGCCGGAGTTGTGATTCTTTCAATAGCGTGAATGGCTTCTTGGTGCGTATTGGACCAAATGTGGATTTTGGGCAAGCGTTGCTCGAGGCGTGCGATCGACACGAGATTAATGCGGCATTGGTTCAAGGCGGTGTGGGCAGCGTGGTTGGGGCTGTTTTTGACGATGGACGCGTTGTTGAACCGTTTGTGACAGAGCTGATGGTGCGCTCAGGTCATGTAGACTGCCTAAAACGACAAGTAACGCTAGATATTTCTTTAATCGATTACACGGGAGCCGTGACCGAAGGCCGACTAGCCCTGGGTCAAAATCCCATTTTGGTAACTTGTGAGTTGGTGCTGATTCCAGTATGTACCATTTAAGCGCTACTGGCGCGCGGCATAAAAGTTGGCTTTTTAGAGCAAGTTTGCTTGAGGCTGTATTCTTTCAATTGAAAAAACTCTTCTGCGTCTTATCTTTCATAACAAGCAGCACACTTTTTTATTTGTTAGTCCTATAAAATCGTAAGTATTGATCATGCACCAAATAGTCACGTTAGCATGCCATTAGCTAACACTTAGCTTGTTCTTAAATCTTTGTGGTCTGAAAGGTTTAAGATCTATTTCAGGTGAAGTGTTTGTTAAAAGCTGCGCAACTAAACGACCTGTTCGGGCAGAGCTGGCCAGACCAACGTGACCATGGCCAAAAGCATGAATGATAGATTGAGAGCCACTTGAGAACCCAATACACGGAAGACCATCAGGTAAGCTTGGTCTTCGCCCCATCCAGACATTAATATGATCAGTTGAAATATTGTCTGCAAGCCTTGGGTAAAGCGTGGCTAAATGTTGTCGAAGAATTTCTGCACGCTGCCAATTAGGCGAATCATCTAAACCAGCTATCTCTACTTGACCTGCAATTCGAATGCCTAAAGACAATGGCGTAACAATGACCTTTTGGTCCATAAACATCGTAGGATGATTGGGGCCTTGACCTGATGCTTGCACCACGTAGTGATAGCCTCGCTCTGTTGCTAACGGCAAATGGTCACCCGCTTGAAACGCTAATTCTTTTGCACGTGCGCCAGCCGCTATAACGGCCGCATCACATTTGATAACACCTACGCTGGTATTCACTGAAACTAATTTACCGTTTATAAAGTTAAACGAATGAGCGCTCGCACGAGTAAGTGTTGCACCTGCTTGCAGGCTATCTTCTACTAAAGCTTTAACATAATCACTGGGGTTGAGGCAGTAACCTGTGCCATCAACTAAAACACCCCACTCATACATAGCATTTAACTCAGGCTCTAAATCGTGAAGATGTTGTTTATTTAGACACTGCCAAGTGACACCCGCATCACGACGAATTTCCCAACCAAATGAGTCTGCTTCATAATCTGATTGAGTTGGATAAGTATGCAAGACCTCTCGAACGCAGATCAGGTTACCAACCCCGATTTGATTAGCCATTTCCTTATGTAGATTTGGCGCATCACGTAATAGAGCACGCAAAGAGATTGAAGTATTTTTGACTTGTTGGTGTGTCCAAGCTGATGCTAAATAAGCACTGAGCCAAGGAATCGCTTTGGGTAAATGGCGCCAGCGAACAGTTAAAGGGCCTTGCGGATTAAGTAGCCACTTTGGCACCTGCTTCCATACGCCTGGGTATGCGGGTGGCAGAATCGAGTGTGATGATAACCAACCTGCATTACCAAAACTAGCGGCTTGAGCATCCCCAGGTTTGCCAGGCTCTAGCAGCGTTACTTTAAGCCCTGCTCGAAGGCAGTGGTGGGCGACAGACGCCCCTACAACACCAGCGCCAATCACCACAATGTGCTTACTCATGACAT
>CALBMZ010000257.1 GCA_937896225.1 uncultured Alcaligenaceae bacterium
AGACACTTTAAAAGTATCAGTCTTAATAATCTTTTTCACCCGCAACGTAAGGGTCAGTTTCACTTTCAAAGAAACCCATGATTTTTACGTAGAAAATAGGCACCAAGGCAACCGCAAATAAGGTTGATGAAATCATGCCACTAAATACCGTTAAACCAATCGAGAAACGAGAAGCCGCGCCTGCCCCAGAAGCCAATAGCAATGGCAACACCCCTAAAATAAAGGCAATGGAGGTCATCACAATTGGTCTGAAACGTTCATGTGACGCGTGTAAAGCCGCGTCAACTAAACTCATGCCTAACTTATGGTGCGCCTCAATCGCGACTTCAACAATCAAAATAGCATTTTTAGCGGACAAAGCAATCATCAATAACAAACCAATTTGCACATAGATGTTGTTTGACAACCCTGTGCCGGTCAACGCAATCGCAATGCCCATCAGCGCAAGTGGCACAGCGCTCAAAACTGCAATGGGCGCCACCCACGATTCGTATTGCGCGGCCAACACCAAATAAACCAACAAAATAGACAAGGCAAACACCAATATTTGAGTATTTCCCACCAGCTGCTCTTGGAAAGACATCGCTGTCCATAAGTAACTCACCCCTTCTGGCAAGGTGTCTTGCGCTAATTGCGACAATGCGTCAAGTGCTTGCCCAGAGCTCACTGAGGCCGCGGCAGCCCCAACCACTGCGGCAGTTGGGTACAAATTATAGAGCGAAGCAATAGGTGGGCCAAACGTTTCTTTGATATCAATAAAAGACCCTAATGGAACCATTTCGCTTGTTGAGCTCTTTACATACAAGCGACTAATGTCTTCAGCCTTGTTTCGAAATTCACCGTCAGCCTGAACATAAACCTGATACGTTTGACCGTATTTAAAAAACTGATTCACGTATGACGAACCAACATAAGACTGCAGCACATCATAGGCATCACCAATGCGCACCCCTAAAATTTCTGCTCGCTCAACATTAAAGGTCAACTCATATTGTGGAACGGTATTGGTAAAAGGTGTAAAGGCCACCATAATTTCAGGTAATTTTTGTGCCTCAGCAATAAAGTCTTGGGTTGCAGCCGCCAGTTTGTCAAAACTATTACTACCGTCAGTCAGTACCAACTGCATTGAAAAGCCCCCCGACATACCCAAGCCTGGAATATCGGGGGGCAAAAGTACCTTTGCATTTGCAGACTGAACGGTTGTTAGGGCTTTTGAAATGGCCTCATAGATAGACTTTAAATTTTCGTTTTTGGCTTTGCCGCGCACATTCCAAGGTTTTAAAATGACATATTGAACACCAGAGCTTGCTTGAGACGTACTGCTATTTAAAACACTGATACCTCCAATTGTCACAATATTGTCAACGCCAGGCACTTTTGAGATAACTTCACGTATCTCGTTCATGGCTTGTTGGGTGCGCTCAAGAGAAGAACCTTTAGGCAAATCAGCTGTGACCATCAAATAGCCTTGGTCTTCAGTTGGAATAAAACCAGAGGGCACACGCGCCAAACCATAGAGCGACAAACCAATCATCACTAAGCCAACAATTGCCACAACATTACGCTTTTCCATGAGGAAATGCATCATTTTGCTGTATCGGCTGGAGATTGCGTCAAATCCCTTGTCGAACCATACAAAAAAGAAAAACTTTTTTTTCTCTTCGCCGGGCTTGGCTGCTTTAATAAACTCGCCTGACTGAGCGGGGCTTAAACTGATGGCACAAATGCCACTTAGTAAAGCCGTCGCAGCGATAACTAAGGCGAATTGCCTATACATTTGACCCGTTAAACCTGAAATGAAGGCTGCAGGTAAAAACACCGACATCAGCACTAGAGTGATGCCAATAATGGGGCCCATCAACTCGGTCATGGCTTCAATAGCAGCCTTTTTAGGCTTAGACCCCGCTTCAACTTTCTTGGCTACCCCTTCAACCACGACAATGGCATCATCAACCACAATACCAATAACCACCACAATCGCAAAAAGGGTCAACAAATTAATCGAGAACCCAAGTGCAGACATCGCCGCAAAAGCACCAATAATGGTAACTGGAATGGTGACAGCTGGTACCAACGTCATGCGCCAATTTTGTAAGAAAAGCAAAATGACCAACAACACCAAAATACCCGCTTCATATAGGGTGGTGTAAACCTCATCAATAGAGGCTTGCACGAAGGTGGTTGTATCGAAAGGAATGAGCCACTCAATATCTTCAGGAAATGTTTTAGCAATCGTCGCCATGACTTCTCGAACATCTGCCGCAACAGTAAGCGCGTTCGCATCTGGCGTTTGATAGATTGCAATACCGCCAGCAGGCTTTTCATTGAGCGCAAAAAACTGGTTGTAATTTTGGCTACCCATTTCTAGACGTGCGACATCGCTTAAGCGGGTGATTTCACCATTTTTTTCAGCTTTTAGAACAATTCTTTCAAATTGCTCAGGGGTCGTCATGGCACTGGTCACGTTTAGCGTGAACTGAAAATCTTGGCCGCTTGGTACCGGCGGGGCACCGATTTGCCCCCCCGACAAGAGCACATTTTGTTTATTAATGGCTGCCATCACATCAGAGGGCGACAAATTACGACTTTTCATTTTGGCTGGGTCAAGCCAAACCCGCATACTGTAATTGCCCACACCAAAAACATTTGCCGCTGCTACACCAGGAATACGAGCCAAACGATTTTGCAATTCCAAGTTTGCAAAGTTACTTAAAAATAATGCGTCTCGACTATTATTTTTTGAAATGACGTTTACAAATAACAAAATTGCAGTTGACTGTGTTTTAGTGGTGACACCTTGCTTTTGCACTGCTTGCGGTAAAGACGGTATCGAAATTGCCACTCTGTTTTGCACGTTCACTTGAGCCATGTTGGGGTCAGTACCCACTGCAAAAGTAACGGTCAATGAGTAAGTGCCCGCATCAGATGAAAACGACTGCATATACAGCATACCGTCTACACCATTTACCTGCGTCTCAATGTTGCTGGCAACTAATTCTTGTATTAGACGCCCGCTTGCACCCGGCCAATTTGTACTGACCTGAATGGTTGTAGGCACCATGTTTGGGTATTGCGCAACCGGTAATCCCGATATAGAAACGGCACCAATTAGTAAAATGATGATGCCGATAACATTACTTAAAATCGGCCGTTCAATAAAAATTTTAGATAACATTTTTGGGCCAATTATTGATTGAGAGCAGGCAGAACAGGGGCAGGTAATTTACCGGCCGTAGCGTCGACTGTTTGACCCGGGCTTAAAGTCACCAAGCCATTGATAACCACTTGGTCGGTTTCTTTTAAACCAGACAAAACATCAACTAATGGACCGTATGACTGACCTAGCTTTAAGTTTTGACGAACGGCTTTTTTATCGGCACCCACCACAAAAACATAAGACCCTTGTTGGTCAGACTGTACGGCACTTGTGAGCGTTAACAACCCATCTTTGGGTTCATCAATTTCAAGTAATACTCTGACATACAAACCAGGCAACAATGAAATGTCGGTGTTATCAAAGGCGCCGCGAACCTGCAAAGCACCGGTTGAGGTATTCAACTGATTCGATGAAAAATCAAGTAAGCCACGGTGCTTATAAGTTGAGTCAGTTTGAAGTTTGGCATAAACAGTTTTTTTATCAACATTTTGTTTTCGAGCCGCTTCGTTAGCAGTCATTTTCAAAAATTGCAAAACTTCCATTTCATTTAAAGCAAAGTAAACATAAATTGGCTCAATTATCTGAATAATAGCCAGTTTGTCACCCCCGGGGCCAGCAGACAAATAGTTGCCCACGTCGATTAAGTGACGACCCATCAAACCATCAAAGGGTGCACGCACTTCTGTATAGCCCAAATTAATTTCTGCTAACGCTAAGTTGGCTTTTGATTGTTGTAGGTTGGAAAGTGCTTGATCTACAGCAGCTTGTGATGTTGCCCTTTGTTTTAAAAGTTTTGTTTGCCGATCATATTCAATTTTAGCCTGGGTATAAATAGCTTTGGTTAAGTTAACTTGTTGAATATATTGGTCTTGCTCAATCACAAATAACAAATCATCTTTCTTAACCCGATCACCGTCTTTAAATAAAATCTTATCTAAATAACCAGGTACCCTTGCTACCAAATTCACCTCTTGAGAAGCCGCCAATGTGCCGTCAAACGTTAAGTATTCAGACACTTTTTGTTTGGTTGGTACAGCAACCGTAACCTTAGTAGGTGGTCTTTCAATTGGTTTGGGCTTGTCACAACCTGTAATCATCAATGCAAAGCCCAACAGAGCAGACATCGACATCGCACGATAGGTATTTGATTTTTTTCTAGGGTTAGTCATACTCGTATTCATCATTTGGGCTCACTGGTGGCGACCATACTTGGGCCCGAAGGGCTTAAAAGGGCATCGCCCCAGTCGGTTCGTTGTGTCATGGTGGCGACCATTTCGGCAGGCAAAACAGGCAAGGTCAAATCACCTGACCAACCACCTCCTAAACTTTTAAAGGCTGCCACGTAACCCAACAAGTTATTGGTTTGAGTTTGCACTGAAGCATTTTGTACGCGTTGTAAAGCTTGTTGCGCCACAATGACAGTGTTGTAATCAGTTTGACCGCT
>CALBMZ010000258.1 GCA_937896225.1 uncultured Alcaligenaceae bacterium
TCTGCTACAGAGGCATCTCCACCTATGATAGTTCGAGTTGGAAAAGCCAACTTGGGGGCACGATTTCCATCAATTAGAACCTCTGTAAGGGGCAAACCAAGCTGCTCAACAGCACGCTTCATGGCCAAAAGAGTTGCTTGCAAAATATTTATCTCATCGATTTCAGCCACACTGGCAGTCGCAATCGCCCAAGCCACAGCACGAGATTTTATGATGGGTGCTAAATAGTCACGTTTTTTTTCACTTAGCTTCTTTGAATCATCTAACCCATCAATTGGGTTAGATGAAGACAGTACAACCGCAGCGGCAAAGACATCGCCTGCTAAAGGCCCTCGGCCAGCCTCATCAACCCCAGCTATATAAATAACAGCCTGAGTAGGCTCAATTGTCATTACGTTTGCCATCAAGTAGTTCAGCGATGGCTTCGGCCACACGGCTTGGCGTGTCACAACGAAGCGTTTCATGCATGGTGATGAAGCGATCAACAATGTACTGGCACCGATCAGGATTGTTTGCTAAAGCTTGCATGGCATCAAACAATGCATCGGGTGTGGCATCGTCTTGCAATAACTCAGGTACAAGTGTTTCATTTGCAAGTACATTGGGTAAACCAACCCAAGGTAAATAGGGTTTCGATTGGCCTGACTTCCAAGCCATTAAGCGACGCATCCAAGGTGTTAAGACGTAACTGATGACCATTGGTCGTTTAAATAAGGCGGCTTCTAACGTAGCCGTACCACTGGTAACTAATGCCCGATCACAGGCCTGCAGGGCTAACCATGACAATGGGTTATTGCCCAGAAACGTTGCATCAGTTTTTCTTAAAACCTGTAAATTTGGTACAGGGTATAGAGCCAAAATTTTCATAAATTCATAAAAACGTTGATCATTAACCATAGGCACTAAACAAACCAAGTTTGGATTTTGCTGAACCAAACGCTGGGCCGTTTGCAAAAAAAGCGGTGCCATCAACTTAATTTCAGATGACCGACTACCCGGCAAAATAGCCAACACTTCAGCGAGTTCAGTTAAACCCAGCTGTTTACGAGCTGTAGCTTGATCGGGTTGAATTGGTATGACGTCGGCTAAAGGATGACCCACATACTTGACAGGTATGCCCTCTTTTTCATAAATTGCCTGCTCGAAGGGAAAAACAGTCAACATTAAATCAACAGACAATTTAATGGTGTGAATACGCTCATAACGCCATGCCCAAATAGAGGGGCTGACAAAATGTACGGTTGGCACCCCCTGCTGCTTAAGTCGTTTTTCTAAGCGTAAGTTGAAATCAGGTGCATCAACACCTAGAAACAAATCAGGTGGGGTTTTTTGCCAGCGACGACATAAATCATTAAAAATTGACCACAGTTTGGGTAAACTTTTTAAAGCATC
>CALBMZ010000259.1 GCA_937896225.1 uncultured Alcaligenaceae bacterium
CATGATTGTGATGTCAAAAATAAAGGTCGCCATGGCGGCTGCGGTGATGAGTACCGCCATACCTTTAAGCGTTTCTGCTCAACCCAATTCTGCTGAACAAATTTACAACATGAGTTTGGCGGCAACCTGTGCCAACTGTCATGGCACAAACGGCATCAGCGCAGCGGGAAACAATATGCCTCAAATCAGTGACTTGACACACGAAGAAATTAAAACTCGAATGCTGGAATACAAAGCTGGCACGCGCCAAGGCACGATCATGCCGCAATTGGCTAAAGGCTATACCGATGAACAAATCAATGCCATAGCCGTGTTGCTTGGCAAGAAAAACTAAAAGGAGATCACCATGAATCGTCGTCTTTTTATGGGTCAAAGTGCAGCATTAATTGGTGCAGCCTCTTCGTTTCCTGCTTTTGCCGCGCAAGCCAGCAGTTTACAAAAAGCTAAAATTATTGTGGTGGGTGCCGGTTACGGCGGCGCAACCGCAGCAAAATATTTACGTTCATTATCAAACAACAGTGCTGATGTCACGTTGATTGAGCCACAGGCGGAATTCATTTCATGCCCGATCTCTAACTTGGTCGTAGGTGGCGTAACACAAATTCAAGACATCACAACATCATATGATGGCCTAGTTAAGAAATATGGCGTCAAAATGGTTAAAGACAGTGTCAGCAAAATTGACCCCGTGAAAAAAACGGTGCAATTGGCTTCTGGCACCGTCATGCCATATGACAAACTCATACTGTCACCTGGCATTACTTTTAATATGGACAAAGTTGAAGGTTTAGCCGCAGCTAACCAAGCAGGCGTCACCTTACAAGCTTGGAAAGCTGGGCCCGAAACTGTTGCACTACACAAACAAATCGCTGAAATGCGCGATGGGGGTGTCTTTGCGATGTCTATTCCCCTAGCTCCTTACCGCTGCCCCCCAGGGCCTTATGAGCGGGCATGCCAAGTTGCAAATTACCTCAAACAACACAAACCTAAGTCCAAAGTGATGGTGTTTGACGCCAACGCTGACGTGACATCAAAAGGCAAATTATTCAAAGCTGTTTGGGCAGAGCAGTACCAAGGCATCATTGACTATCAACCCGCTTCGAATGTTGTGGGCGTAGATGCTAAAACCAAAACCTTAAAATTTGAATTGCGTGATGACTTTCAAGCAGATGTACTCAATGTGATTCCTCAAATGAGTGCTGGTAAATTGGTTGTTGACACGGGCTTAGCAAATGCTAATGGTCGTTGGGCAAAGGTTCACTTTTTAAACTTTGAATCAACAGCGGCTAAAGACATTCATGTATTAGGCGACTCTATTCAAGTCGCACCGGGTATGCCTAAATCTGGCCATATGGCCAACCAGCAAGCTAAGGTAGCTGCCGCCGCAATTATTTGTGAGTTAAGCGATTACCCGGTCAATCCCAACCCAGTGGTCACCAACACGTGCTATAGCTTTGTCAATAGTAAAGATGTGGTTCATGTTGCGAGCGTTCACCAATACAACGCTGAAGAAAAAACCTTCAAAACGGTGAAGGGTTCAGGTGGTTTGTCACCTGCACCGAACGCTCTTGAGGGTATTTACGCTTGGGGCTGGGCCAAAAACATTTGGTCTGACACAGTGGGTTGATAATGAGTGAATCTTTAATCATGACACACTGCATATTCATTGATGGTTAAAGCTTTAGCTTTAAGTCAATACTTCTATTGATGATGAATGAGTGACTAGGCAAAAAAAACTGCAACATTTTTAAGTTGCAGTTTTTTTAATAAATCAGGAATTATGCTGAGGCGTGCCCTGCATCATCTAGGCATTTGCCCATGGAAGCAAAATATTCGTCTGTTAATTTTGTAGGCACAATGTATTTGATTCGAGTATCAATTTCATCGATAGACAGATCAATTAGGCCTTTGCTACGCAAAGATTTGAGACGACGATGAACAGTTGTCGGTGACACGTCTGGTGACATGTTCATGGCTTCAAGTACAGTTAACTTTTGGTTTTTCAACCAACATATTGCAAACATATTCAACAAGCGCTCTTCGACTGGATCAATCTTTGGGAATGTCGGCAACTCTCTAATGGCCTGCATAAGATTGATGAAGCGAAGGTACATTGATGAGTAAGGCTTTGGGGTGTTCATATTCAATTACAAAACTTGTATTGGTGATGTCAATTAATATTCAAACATGCCTCGCACATGATTGCAAGTTAAATTGTTGGACAATCTTACACCTACTGCCTAATTACAGGGCAATTTGATTAAATAACTTTTCAATATAAACAAACGTATACGCCTGAGATGTGCTTGATAACTACAATTAGCTTTTAATTGGTTGAAAAGAAATAAATACAAAGAAAAATTATTACTAATGAGTTATTTTAAGAACAACCAGACGTAATCCTATAAAAGCCTCTCTTTTAGTTGTTTGTGTGATTTAGGCAATAAAAAGCGAATTAGGTACAGCACAATCAACATACCAAAAAAAAATCACCTTCAATACCGACCCAACCTGCTAAAAGCGCAGCTAAACCTCTAATTGCAGCAGGTAAAAATACCCTGCTAATAAAATCTTCAAAAAGTATAAATTGTGAAAATAACCACTCATTTAAGTAGTAAATTGAACACCATACGCAAAAAATAACCATTACAGTTATTAATTTTGAATTCAAACTCAATGATTCTTT
>CALBMZ010000260.1 GCA_937896225.1 uncultured Alcaligenaceae bacterium
GTGTAGGCAGTTAGGCGTTTGCATAGTTTGATACTAAGATAATTAATGCCTTGGAGTGTTAAGCTTCCCTGATGCTTCTTTTATGTTGCGTTGCAATATTTATTGTGACAGTTCATAGGTAAATATATTTAATATCAATCTTGCATCGCAACAAAAATTACGGTATCATTCTTTTATGGAAGTTAATTTGTTCGCTTTAAAGGTAAAAAAGTTTTTAGTTCGTTGAATTTAAAACTTTGAAATTTAAGGGTTTGTACCAGTAAAAACGTAAAAAACAAGCCCTCCATTTATGCTTGAGTATTAACTGTATTTCCAAACGATTGTCTCCTCCACCCTCCTCTTTTGGTGGATTTAACCCAAAGTCTCACGACTTTGGGTTTTTTTTTATCAATTTTTATAAATTACTTGGTGTTGTTGACTATTTTTTACTTATCGATGGCAAAACCCCTGAACCGCCAAGAACAATCGGGTGTTCAAGGTTTGGGCTCGTGAATATGGACGAGTTAGTATTGGCGCGTCAGTTGTTGAATCCAGTGTTGGGTCGACGGGTCAAAATCAGCATGGTCTAAGGCTTCAGGCGAAGCCAGTTGCTTTTCAAGTTGGTTAGCCAATCGCTTACCAAACTCAACCCCCCATTGATCAAAAGGGTTAATACCCCAAATAATCGCCTGCGTGAATACTTTGTGTTCGTAAAGCGCTAAAAGTGCTCCGAGGCGGCGCGCATCGAGTTTGGGTAACACGATCAACGTAGAGGGTCGTCCGCCAGCATGGACGCGATGCTTGGCCAGCCATTGGGCCTGTTCAGGGGTGTGGCCTGGTTGGGTACTTTCAATTAAGGCTTCATCATAAGATTTGCCACGCCAAAGAGCAGACCGTTGCCCTAAACAATTAGAGACCAATAAACGGTGATGGTAGGCATGTTTGTGATCGGGTTCTGCACAGATAACGAAGTCAACGGGTGCGCCTTTCTTGTCTTGGTGCAACCACTGAAAGAAGGTGTGTTGACTGTCGGTTCCTGGCATCCCCCAAATGGCAGGGCTGCTAGGTACGCTAAGGAGGCTACCATCTTGTAAGACTGACTTGCCCAATGATTCCATTTCAAGCTGCTGCAACCACGGTACCAAATCAGTCAGGCGGGCGTCATATGGGCACATGGCCATTGAGGCAAAGCCTAATACGCTGCAGTTGGCCACACCACTGAGTGCCATTTGAATCGGAGCGTTTTCTAAAATGGAGGCACTTAAAAAATGTTCATCCATTTCATGCGCACCCGCTAGCAAATCAGCAAATACGTTCCAACCTAAGCCTAAAGCAATGGGTAAGCCAATTGCAGACCAAACTGAATAGCGCCCCCCCACCCAGTCCCAAATTTCAAAAATGTGTTTGTCATCTATGCCAAACTTGATTGCTGCTTCACGGTTTGCAGTTAACGCAACAAACTGCTCAAGGGGTTGTTGAATGCTATTGGCGAGCATCCAGTCGATAACGCGTTGTGCGTTAGCAAGCGATTCGATAGTTGTAAAAGATTTTGAAGCCACCAAAACCAGTGTGTCACGAGGGTCTAAACCATCTAGAGCTGTTGTAATGGCGTGGGCATCGACGTTGGCTGCAAACCTTATATTTCGACGCGTTGCGATACCTGACAACGCGTGAATGGCCATGCGTGGACCCCAATCGCTCCCACCAATACCTAAATGTACGACATTTCGATAACGATTTTGTGTGTTGGCTTGTTCAACAAAGGCTTGCATGCGCGCACGTTCGTTGAGGACTAAGTCAGCCACTTGTGCAGGGGGTTGGGGCGCACGCAAGGCCGTATGCAGGGCAGGGCGATTCTCTGTCCAGTTAACGGGATCGCCCTGAACGAGCTGCTGACAGGCTTGTTTAAAGTCACGATGTTGTAACAAGCTGTTGGCTGCCGCTTGCATAGCATCAGAGTTTCGTTGTGTTGACAGGTCGACTGTTAGGCCTGCCGCATGAATCATGCGTAACCCTTGATCACGATTATTTGCCGCTTTAACGGCTGCTGAAAATTCATGCCAAGCAGGCAAAGAGTCTAGTGGCATAAATAAAACTTTAAAAAGGAAGCCGAGCGTCGGGGGCTAAGGTTTGCAGTTTGTCGCGAAAAACTTTTTTAATTCGGTCTAATGCAACGGGGTTATCACCTTCAAAACGCAACACCACAACCGGCGTGGTGTTTGATGCGCGAGCCAAGCCAAACCCGTCTGCGTAGTCAGCCCTTAAGCCGTCGATAGTAGAAACCGATTGTGCCCCTTCAAAACGACCTTCGCGTTGCAGTTTGCTAATTAATTCAAAGGGTTCGCCCTCTTGCATCTCAAGCTTTAGTTCGGGCGTTGAATAAGCGTTGGGTAGGGCCTCTAGAACGGCTGATGGTTCAGCATGACGCGATAAGATTTCTAATAAACGTGCACCGGTGTATAGCCCGTCGTCAAACCCAAACCAGCGCTCTTTGAAGAAAATGTGGCCGCTCATTTCACCTGCAAGTGGGGCGCCTGTTTCGGCTAATTTAGCTTTTACCAAAGAGTGGCCCGTGCGCCACATTAAGGCCTGACCGCCGGACGCTTCTATGGCTACGGCGAGTTGGCGGCTACATTTCACATCAAAAATGATGGTTTGGCCTGGGTTGCGCGACAACACATCACGGGCAAATAAAATCATTTGACGGTCGGGCCAAATAATTTCACCATTTTGAGTGACAACACCCAGACGATCACCATCACCATCAAACGCTAAACCAACATCGCATTGGTTGGTTTTGACGCACTTAATCAGATCCTGTAAGTTTTTGGGGTCGGCCGGGTCAGGGTGATGGTTCGGAAAGCTGCCATCAACTTCACAAAACATCGGTATAACTTCACAGCCTAGTGCTTCAAAAAATTGTGGGGCGATACCGCCGGCCACGCCGTTGCCGCAATCAATTGCGATTTTTAAGGGGCGCGACAATTTAATATCTTGTACAACATATTTTAAATAGGGGGTTACGATGTCAAACGAAGTGGTTTGCCCAGGTTGAGCAGGCAAGGCTAAAGGCTTACACATTTCAGATCTTAAGGTGGTGATATCGTCACCATGCAGGGTGCCACCGGCCATCATCATTTTGAAGCCGTTGTACTCAGGTGGGTTGTGGCTACCAGTCACGGCGACCCCTGAACCTGTTCCTAATGTATGGGCGGCGAAGTACACCAAAGGGGTTGGTACTTCACCTAGGTCAATAGTGTCAACGCCCGCCTCACGCATGCCACGTTGCAGGGCTTCAGCTAATAAAGGGCTGCTGTGCCGGCCATCTCGCCCAACCACCAGTTGCTTTACGCCTGCGGCGCGTGCGCGCATCGCGAGGCTACGACCTAGCCTAACAGCAAACTCTTCATTCAGCATTGACGGCACTTTGCCACGAATGTCATAAGCCTTGAATGCAGAAGCAGGTAGATTAAAAGGGGTATTCATTGTGAGGTAGCAACCAAAATATTGATAAATAAAAAAGAGGCTTACTTGTTATGGCAATCCGTTAGAACTTAAATTTAAATAGATAAACTGTTCATTATCGCAAATATTTTGCTTTGTAAAAGTTAACTTGATGGTGCGGGCTGATATTGCACTATTACAATAACTCAAAACACTTTAATTAAAAGGTCTAAAACCCATGATTCTTGACGCATTGCGCACACTCGTTGGGTCAGAGCACGTCTTGACGGGTGCTGATACTGAATCTTATGTCACCGATTGGCGAGGCCGGTTTAAGGGTGCAACTCAAGCGGTTGTTAGACCCGCTGACGTACAAGCATTGGCGGCGGTCGTGCGCTGCTGTGTGCAACACCAAACCCCTATTGTGACCATTGGGGGCAATACAGGGTTATGTGGGGGCGCCACGCCAGATGATTCAGGGCGTGCAGTGATGATTTCAACCAGTAGGCTCAATCGCATTCGATCCATTGATACAGAAAACGATACCATGACCGTTGAGGCGGGCGTGATTTTACAAACCATTCAAGAAGCCGCCAAAGAAGTTGATCGGTTGTTCCCTTTGAGTTTGGCTGCGGAAGGCACTTGTACCATTGGTGGTAACTTAGCAACCAATGCGGGGGGTACCCAAGTTTTACGGTATGGCAATGCGCGTGAGTTAACTTTGGGTCTTGAAGTGGTCACGCCACAAGGTGACATTTGGCATGGCTTACGTGGCTTACGCAAAGACAACACAGGGTACGATTTACGAGATTTGTACATTGGTAGCGAAGGAACCTTGGGCGTTATTACGGCCGCGACTTTAAAACTATTTCCTCGTCCTGTCGCACAATATACCGCCTTGTTGGCGCTTCATAGTTTAGAAGATGCGGTCACGCTACTGTCTCACGCCAAATCAGGTTTTGGGGCAGCCTTGACCGCGTTTGAAGTAATGGCAGGTGATGTACTGAGAAGTGTGGTGAAAGTGGCTGAACGGCAACGTATACCGTTTCAAGGGGCCGCCGCCGATTCAAAATGGTTTGCGTTGCTCGAGCTGTCTGATAGCGAAAGCGCTTCGCATGCGCGACACATGTTTGAGGAAGTCTTGGGCGAGGCACTTGAAAAAGAGCTGGTAACCGATGTGGCGATTGCGGAAAACGAAACCCAGTCTCGCGCGATGTGGCACTTACGTGAAAGCATACCGCTCGTTGAGGCTGCGTTGGGTAAAAGTATAAAGCACGATGTATCGATCCCTATTTCATCGATTGCTGAGTTTGTGCGCGTAACCAACGCTTCGTTACAAGCAAACTTTCAAGGGCTTCAAAACATTGTGTTCGGTCATTTAGGTGATGGTAATTTGCATTACAACGTGGCGCGCAAAGCGGAGTTAACTGAGGCTGATTTGTTGTCTAAACAAGCTCAAATCTACACCTTAGTTCATGACAGTGTGCATGCTTTTAATGGTTCAATCAGTGCAGAACACGGTGTGGGTCAGCTTAAGCGTGATGAATTGACACGCTATAAAAGTCATGTTGAGCTTGAGTTGATGAAACGTATTAAAAAAGCACTTGATCCCGACAATCTTTTAAACCCGGGTAAGGTGCTTAATGTTTAACAACGGTTTAGGTGCCTTGGCTGGTTTTTTCTGACAACGTTTACAAAAATAGGTTGCCCGTTGGTTTTGAACGATGCGTTCAATTAAGCCACCACACACCTTGCACGGCTGGCCAGCGCGGTCGTACACGGCCGCATGAAGGCTAAAATAAGCGCCGGGCTCACCTGAAGCATTAACGTAGTCGCGTAACGTGCTGCCCCCGCTGCTGAGTGCATCATTTAAGGTTTGTATGATCGACCTGGCCAGTGCTTCGCATTTTTTAGGGCTTAGGCTGCCAGCAAGCGTTTCAGGGTGTATTCGCGCCCTAAAGAGGCTTTCAGAGGCGTAAATATTTCCCACCCCCACAACCACGTCACCCGCTAGCAAAGCTTGCTTAATCGTTGTTTGTCGAGAGCCTAAACCTTTTTTAAGAAATGCTGCATCAAACTTTGTGTCAAAAGGTTCAATACCTAATTTTTGTAAAAGCCGATGTTCCTCTACAGGGCCAGTTTGGTTGCTGTGCCACAACACGGCTCCAAAACGCCTCGGGTCGTGCAAACGAAGCTCAGTTTGATTGCTAAATAACCAACCAACATGGTCGTGGGTGCGCCACATTGCACCAGGTTCGACAGCCCTGATCGAACCCGACATCCCAAGGTGAACAATTACCACCCCATTTGTAAAGCGCATGAGCAGGTATTTACCCCGCCTGTCGCACGCTAATAGGGCTTGTGAGCCAACGCAAGCAGGCAATTCGTCAGAGATCGGCCATCGCATGCGTCGCTCACGGACGGTCATACGCAAAAGCGTTTGACCAACGGCCACCGCATGAATACCTTTGCGAGTTGTCTCAACTTCAGGTAATTCGGGCATCAGTGGGTGCTAACATCAAGCTTATGGTTATTCATATAATATATTTTGCCACTATTCAGGACGCTCAAACGTGAAATGTCCGTTGTTTACTCGTTTTGCATTTTCTTCCTCAATCATTTGGGGTGTGAGCCTTTGCGCTTGTTTACTTTGGGCATCGCCAGTTCGATCCCAAACTACAACGGCTCAAAATGCGCCGCCGCAAATTGTTCAACCCACTGAGGAAGTTGAGAGTATTACCTTTCGCCAAGGTCAATTGCCAGAGGTTACGCTGACCTCAAGCTTGCTCTACAGAATTTTAGCCGCAGAGATTGCGGCACAGCGTGGTAGTTTTTTGCCTGCAGCCAGCACCACCATTAAGCTCGCAAGAGAAACCAGCGACCCCCGTTTGGCAAAGCGTGCGCTTGAGCTTTATGTGGCGGCAGGAAATTTACCTGGTGCGCTTGAGGCTGCAACATTCTGGTCTTTCTTAGATCCCAGAGACCCTGAGGCCTCAGCTACGAAACTAGCCTTGTCTGCTTCAGCTGGTAAAACGGAAGGTTTGGTTCAAGAGCTTGTTAAACAAGTTGAAGCTACGCCAGATAAAGCCGTTGGTTTTGCTCGCGTCATTGGGGTTTTGAATCGTATGAATGATCGAGCTGAGGCTTTGAGGATTCTTGAAGAAGTCTTATCGGAAACCAAACAGCAAAAGACGTTGGTAGGCTACATGGCTCTAGCCGATGTGGCTGAGTCAGCCCAAGACTTTAAAAGGGCTTACACAGAGGCTCAAAATGCACAAGCCTTGGCGCCTCGATCACAAGACGCGGCCATGCGAGTGCTCGATTATGGCTTACGAGTAAATGCTGACCAAGCGATTGCTTCGGCAAAGCTTTTTGCAAAATATAACCCCAATGCTCGTCAGTTGCGCATGATGTTAACGGGTAGGTTGGCCGAGCAGGGCGATTTTGACGGTGCGTTGACTGAGTTGGCTGATATGGCTAAAGGCTCACCTGAAGACTTTGACCTGCTTTATTTACAAGCACAGGTTGCGTATCGTGCCAAGCGATTAAACCAATCTCAACAGTTTCTTGAGCAATACGTTGCGGTGCAAACGCAGCGAGGTAACGCTACCGAATTGGGTGCAACTGACGCGAGTAATGCGTTGGCGGATGCCTACACCATGTTGGCTCGCATTGCAGAAGATCAGCAGCTGTACGACCAAGCCATTGCTTACCTTGGCAAAATTGAAGAGCCCGCTGCAAGATACCCTGCGCGTTTGCGTCAAGCTTCCTTGCGTGCGTTGCAAGGCCGGGTTGATGAGGCGCTTCGTATGATTGATGCTGCCAACCCCATTGATGATGATGAGCGCTTAGTGGGCTTATTAACCGTCACACAAATTTTAAAAGAAGCCAACCGCAATGATGAGGCTGTTTTAAGGTTGATCGAAGCCGATAAAAAATTAAAAAATTCAGTTGAAATTAAATATGAGTTGGCCATGTTGCTTGAACGACAAGGGCAGATCGATAAAATGGAACGTTATTTGCGTGAAGTGATTGCACTCGATGCGAACTATGCGCAGGCTTACAACGCACTGGGTTATGCCTTAGCTGATCGCGATAAGCGTTTGCCTGAAGCATTAACTTTAATTATGCGAGCACACGAGTTATTGCCGCAAGACCCTTTTATTCTTGACAGTTTAGGTTGGGTAAAGTTTCGAATGGGTGATTTAACTGGGGCAGTAAAGTATTTGCAGCAGGCTTACGATATGCGACCCGACACAGAAATTGCGGCACATTTAGGTGAGGTTTTTTGGGCGCAGGGAAAAAAAGATGAGGCCCGTGCGTTGTGGTTAAAGGCATATTCACGTGATACAGGAAATCGTTCGTTGAACGACACAATGAAACGTTTTGGTATTAAGCCTTGATGAAATCTTTGCGTACGGTAGCTCTAATTTTTGTAATATTTTTGTTTTCAGGTTGTGCAGGCGTTTACACCTCGCGAGATTTGCAGCTAGGCGAAATGGTTCGTAGTGGTCGTTTTTCGATGCTCATTCAAGATGCTAAGCGTCCTGATGAGTTTTTGCAGGGGCGTTTTTATTGGCAAGATCTGCAACGAGGCTTAACGCTAGATCTCAGTTCCCCCGTTGGTGTGACGCTTGCTCGTATCGAGGTGCAACCTGAGCAGTCTGTTTTGCAGGTGCCAGGTGAAGAGGCCGTTGTGGCGCCCACGGCTGACGAATTATTAACTCAAGTTTTCGCTGAACCCGTTCCGATTCAAGCCATGCGTGATTGGTTGCAAGGGCAGTTATCTCAATCTTTGCAAGCATCTCAAATTAAACGAGACAACGAAAATCGAGTCATTTCTTTTCGTGCGGCTCAATGGTCAGTGACCTTAAGTCGATACGATGACAATGGGCCAACTTTACTGGCTATGACACAAAAAATCAATCAGCGTGCCGTCACATTAAAACTCATTGTTGATGCCTCGCCATGACTCTTTACGACTTACCTGCACCCGCTAAGTTAAATTTATTTTTGCATGTAGTGGGCAAAAGAGATGATGGTTACCATTCACTTGAAACACTTTTTCGTTTAATTTCACTGTCTGACAGCATTTCATTAGACTTATCCTTGCACTCAGGCATTACGCGCGAAACAAATTTAAACGAATTATTGCCTGAACAAGATGACCTAGTTGTGCGAGCCGCGCGAGCCCTACAAGTTGCCACTGGCACTTGCTTAGGCGCCCATATTTCAGTCAACAAGCGTATTCCTGCCGGTGGTGGCTTAGGCGGTGGTTCAAGTGACGCAGCGACGGTTCTGATCGGCTTAAATCGTTTGTGGCGTTGCGGGTTGAACCGCACTCAACTGATGCAAATTGGCCTTACCTTAGGCGCTGATGTACCTTTTTTTATATTTGGTCAATCTGCATTTGCTCAGGGTGTGGGAGAATTATTAACCCCCGTAGCTTTGCCAACGCAAAGCTACATAGTGATAGAGCCCTCACAAAGTGTGGCGACTCAGAAAGTGTTTGGTGCCCCCGATTTGACACGGAACTCAGAACACGTCAAAATTACGGACTTTCCCGTAGGTGGAAGTTTCGTACGTAGCGCACCTTACGGGTTTGGTAAAAATGATTTACAACCCGTTGTTTTTCGTGAGTACCCAGTTGTTTTTGCCGCGTATAATTGGCTTTGCCAAGCGGGGTTAGAAACAAGGTTATCGGGTTCAGGCAGTTGTTTGTTTTCTGAACACTCTAGCCCAAGCGAAGCACTAAAGGCGCGTGAAGTATTGTTAACGACAATGTCGGGTAGTAAAAGTATAGTCAGTAAAAGTATAGCCAGTAAAAGTATAGCCAGTAAAAGTAGTACACGTTGTAAAAGTATTATTACTCAGGTCCGCAGTGGCACGGGTAACGCCATAAAGCAGTTGTTTGCTTGTGATGGTTATGCCGAGCACCCGTTAAGGTGCTGGGTAAATGATTAGTTAGATGGGGAGTCGCCAAGCTGGTTAAGGCACCGGATTTTGATTCCGGCATGCGAAGGTTCGAATCCTTCTTCCCCAGCCCATTTTTTTCTCCAATCGTTATTGTCAGCGTCAATTACAGTTCAGCGCTGAATTTAACGATCTTATTTCTGTACCCTGCGCATGATTGACGATATGGCCCAAGAAAGTTTCATGATTTTCACTGGCACAGCCAACACGCGTTTGGCGGTCGATGTCGCAAATCACCTCGATATGTCGCTTGGCAAAATGTCAGTCGGGCGCTTCTCTGACGGCGAGGTTATGGTTGAAATCAACGAAAACGTGCGAGGCAAAGACGTTTTTGTATTACAGCCCACATGCGCCCCAACCAACGATAACTTGATGGAAATCATGGTTATGGTAGACGCCCTTCGGCGTGCGTCTGCTGGCCGAATTACCGCTGCCATTCCATATTTTGGTTATGCACGTCAAGACCGTCGTTCACGTTCTGCTAGGGTCGCTATTACTGCCAAAGTTGTGGCAAATATGTTGCAAGTCGTGGGCGTAGACCGCGTACTCACGATGGATCTTCACGCAGATCAAATCCAAGGTTTTTTCGACATTCCCGTCGATAATATTTATGCAGGTCCTATTTTGCTTGGCGACATTTGGCGCCGCAATTTGTCAAATTTAGTGGTTGTTTCACCCGATATTGGTGGTGTTGTTCGCGCCCGCGCATTAGCCAAACAACTTGAAGCAGACTTGGCTATCATTGATAAGCGTCGCCCGCGCGCAAACGTATCTGAGGTGATGAACATCATCGGTGATGTTGATGGCCGCACCTGTTTGATTATGGATGACATGGTTGATACGGCTGGCACCCTTTGCAAGGCCGCTCAAGCACTTAAAGAGCGTGGGGCTGGAAAAGTGTACGCCTACTGTACACATGCAGTCTTATCAGGAGGTGCAATTGGCCGCATTGCAGAATCAGAGCTCGATGAACTGGTTGTAACCGATTCAATACCCCTTTCAGAAGCGGCCAAGGCTAGCGGTAAAATTCGTCAATTATCTTGTGCAGCGCTGCTAGGTGAAACCATTTTGAGAATTTCTCACGCTGAGTCAGTTAGCTCCTTATTTGTTGATTAGTTGTTTAAAAGTCACGTGATGCCAGTCAAGTTTTTCATTTGTACTGACATTGCACCAGATTGATTGTTTCACTGGTCGCGGTGAAGCATTCAACAACACGGCAATTTTGACGTGTTCAATTTAGACCGGGTGTCATCACCCATTACGGAGTTTTTATTTCATGGAATTTAATGCAACCCTTAGAAGCGTCCAGGGATCGAGTGCGAGCCGCCGCCTGCGCCATGCGGGTCGTGTACCTGCCATCGTTTATGGTAGCGCACAACCTAGCTTGAATATTGAGCTCGATCACAACGAAATTTTTCATGCTTTACGCAAAGAATCATTTCACGCGTCAATCTTGAACATGAAGATTGGTGATGATTCACAACAGGTACTGCTGCGCGATGTGCAATGGCACGCTTACAAGCAATTGGTCTTGCACGTTGACTTTCAGCGTGTAGATGCAAGCAAAGCTTTACACACTAAAGTGCCGTTGCACTTTATCAATGCTGAAGCATCACCTGCCGTCAAACTTAGCTCAGCTGTCATCACTCATGTTTTAACAGAACTTGACGTGATATGTTTACCTGCTAACTTGCCTCAGTTTATCGAGGTTGATTTGTCAAACGTTATTGCCGGTTCAATGATTCACTTGGCTGATATCAAGTTACCGCTGGGTGTTACTTATGCAACACACGGTGGCGACGCAAACCCCTTAATTGCAACGGCAACTGTACCTGCCGCCAAAAAAGGTGATGATGCCGACGCAGCAACTGGTGCTGAAACTAAAGCTTAAGTACTAATTATTAAGTACTAATTATTAAGTACTAATTATTAAGAACCTAAGCATTGTTGTTCAATTAGCTAAGAAGTGACCCAGAGGATGTCGTTTAACACACAGTTTTACCGGTTCCGCTGTTACTTTATCTAACTGTCAAACAAACCCCTCGCATACTTTAGTTGGTGCGAGGGGTTTTAACTTTTTATTTGATCGTTCATATTCGCTCGGTATGGGCTGTTTAAATCCGCAATCGATCTAAATCAATGATAATAGTTCACCATGTCTGAACCCATATCTTTAATTGTTGGCCTCGGTAACCCGGGTCCTGATTATGCTAAAACCCGTCACAACGCAGGTTTTTGGTTGGTGCAAGACTGGGCGTCGTCATTAGGTGCTGCTTTCACCCCTGAAAAAGGTTTTTTCGGGGAAGTGGCTAAGGCTAGATATCAGGGCCGTCAGATTTTATTTGCGAAGCCGATAACCTTTATGAATCGTTCAGGTCAATGTGTGGGTGCATTGGCTCGGTTTTATAAAATAGATTCAACCGCCATTTTGGTGTTACATGACGAGTTAGACCTTGCGCCGGGGCAACTTCGTTTGAAGCAAGGTGGTGGGCATGCCGGCCACAATGGTTTAAAAGACATTCAGTCTGCTCTAGGTAACCCCAATTTTTGGCGACTACGCATGGGTATTGGCCACCCCCGAACCCTTAATTTAAATCAGCAAGTAGCTGATTTTGTGTTGCATCAACCTCGACAAGATGAGTTCACGCGTATAGAAGACGCCATGTGGCGATGTAAAAATTATTTTCCTCAAATGCTCGATGGAGACATGACCATCGCTATGAATGGCCTGCACCGTGATCCAGAGTAACTCAAGTGCGAGTGTTAAATGGTCAACGGAATGGCGATCTTGTCTAGCCTTTTGCTTGCGACCACGCTTAGCCCGCTACCCAAACCGCCAGTCTAAAACTTCGGGTTGGTTGCAAGACTGGCTACCCACATTTTCAATCGGGCGTTTGTTTGCCTGGGGGTTAACGTTGTGGGTCATTAACTTATTTATCTTAGGTCCTATCGTTGTCGGTGTCGTCAAAGATATGGGTGCCGACCCCTTGCTCGACCCAAAAAATTTACCTTGGTTACTCGCTATTGTTTGGGCTCCTATCGTTGAAGAGTTACTGTTTCGTTTTGGTCTGCGGCGACCTGTTCAAGCGTTATGGGTTGTACCTTTGCTTTGCCTAGCGATATGGCATGGTCCGGGTTGGGTGCAATCCATCATGATTGCTGTCGCCATACTGTTGGCTGTGCAATCAACTCGGCAGGTTAAGTTCCTATCAGCGCGTGGGTTTCGTGGGTTGCGACAGTATCGATATTATTTCCCATGGGTCATGCATTTGGCTTTGCTAGGTTTCGCTGGGCTTCACATATTAAACTTTAAATTTACAGACATAAACTTGCTCATGTTGCCGCTTCTGGTCATGCCGCAGTGGTTGGCGGGTCTTGTGATGTCATGGGTTCGGGTCACCCGCAGTTTGGCTGACGCTATGTGGCTACATGCGCTTTATAATTTTGGCCCGCTTCTGGTGGCGTGGGTAGTAATCTCAATGGGCTGGTCAAACGGTTAAACTAACCCTTAATTCGATACTTTTTGTTCAGGAAATAATATGGCACTGCAATGCGGCATCGTGGGTTTACCCAATGTTGGTAAATCTACCCTTTTTAATGCGTTGACTAAGGCAGGTATTGCCGCAGAAAACTATCCATTTTGTACCATTGAGCCTAACGTAGGTGTCGTTGAAGTGCCAGACCCCCGTTTGCAAAAACTCGCTGATATTGTTAACCCCGAGCGAATTTTGTCAGCAACCGTTGAGTTTGTAGATATTGCCGGTTTAGTGGCGGGTGCCAGTAAAGGTGAAGGCCTTGGTAACCAGTTTTTGTCGCATATCCGTGAAACCAACGCCATTGTGAATGTCGTGCGTTGCTTTGAAGACGAAAATGTCATTCACGTATCAAATCGTGTTGACCCCATTGCTGACATAGAAGTGATCGAAACTGAATTGGCTTTAGCCGATATGCAAACTGCTGAAAAAGCCTTGCATCGCTACCAAAAAACTGCCCGTTCAGGCGATAAAGAAGCACAACGCGTGGTGGGTATCATTGAAAAATGCATTGCGCACTTAGATCAAGCACAGCCTATACGTACGCTTGATTTGTCGAGCGACGACCATTTGCTGATTGCACCCCTTTGTTTCATTACCTCTAAACCTGCCATGTATGTAGGTAATGTGGGTGAAAAAGGTTTTGTTGATAACCCGTTACTCAAGCAGCTTGAAGACTACGCTGCGAAACGAAATGCGCCTGTGGTGGCCATTTGCGCGGCTATCGAGGCCGAGATTGCCGATTTGCCAGATGAAGATAAAAGCATATTTTTACAAGACATTGGAATGGAAGAACCCGGTTTAGACCGCCTCATACGTGCGGCATTTAAGCTCTTGGGTTTGCAGACTTACTTTACGGCTGGTGTGAAAGAGGTGCGCGCATGGACTGTACCCATCGGCGCTACCGCCCCACAAGCTGCTGGGGTTATTCATACTGACTTTGAGCGTGGTTTTATTCGTGCCCAAACCATTGCATATGATGATTTTGTGGCGCTAAAAGGCGAGCAAGCCGCTAAAGAAGCCGGCAAAATGCGTGCTGAAGGAAAAGAGTATGTCGTACGTGATGGTGATGTATTGAATTTTTTGTTTAATGTTTAGTTGGTGTCTTAATACTCTTTGCAACTGAAGGTGTTGGGCACTAATATTAAAAATAGTTGCTGCGACTAAAGGAGCGTTATGAATGACTATTAAGCCCTTGAAAGGCTCTTGTCATTGCGGACAGGTAAAGTTTGAGGTTCTTACGCAACCTCGAGATGCCCGTCGCTGCGATTGTTCGCTATGTCGTCGAAAAGGTGCTGTTATGTTTACGGCGTCAGCAGACGAGTTCGAGTTGGTTGCAGGTGAAGATAACCTCAAGCTTTATCAGTGGAATAGCATGGCCGCGCGGCATTATTTTTGTAAAACATGTGGTATTTACACTCATAATTGGCGACGTAGCGCGCCTGAGTTTGGCTATAACAGTGGATGCCTTGAGAATTTTGACTTATCTACGCTTGTTAATGTACCTACGGGCCTAGGTAGTAAGTTGAGCGTTGTAGAATCGTCTAAACACAAATAAACTGTCGCTCAATTTAGCAAACATTGGCCTGCTGTTAGAGCAACCTTTTGCATAAGACACTTACATAGTCGTTAACAATAAGCTTCAGGGCCTGCCCATTGTTGTCTTGAATATCGATCGCCATGTGCCCAGCCGATAGGAAGGATTTCATGAATGGCTGCAAGTTCTTGGGCATTGAGTTTACGACTAGCACCTTCCAATAATTGCTTGAAGTGATTCACTGAGCGCGTACCTGGAATTGGTATCACATGGTCGCCTTGCGCTAGAAGCCATGCAATGGCCAATCCTGCTGTTGACATGCCTAGGTCTGATGCTAACGCCTGGAAAGGTTTAACGACGTTGATATTCGCCGAATAATTAGGCTCAATAAAACGTGGGTTGTTTTGCAGGAACTGGCTCTCTTGCACTGCTTGGAAGGTTAGGGGTGAATCGGTTAAAAATGAACGACCCACAGGGGAAAATGCTACCAATGCCACGCCAAGTTCCGCACAGGTTTGTATTAAACCCAGCTCTGGGGAACGGGTAGATAGCGAGTATTCAGACTGCACGGCAGCAATAGGATGAACCGCATGGGCACGTCGAAGAGAACTCGGTGCGATTTCTGAAAACCCGATAGCTTTTATTTTGCCTGCTTTTACAAAACCAGCAAGGGTTTGCACCACTTCTTCAATAGGCAGTGATTGGTCGCGACGGTGAATGTAGTACAAGTCAACAGCATCAATGCCCATTCGTGCAAGGCTTTTATCTAGCTCTTGCTCTAAGTGATTGGCTGAGTTGTTGAAAATATTGCCGGTTCCATCAGGGTTGCGGGTAATTCCAACCTTAGTAGCTATTTTAAAAATATCTTTGGATTGCGGATTCGCTTTTAAATAGCGCCCAATGACAGTTTCAGACGTGCCTTGGCCATAAATGTTGGCGGTATCGATAAGCGAGACACCCGCAACCATTGCTGCATCAAGTATGGCGAAACTTTCAGATTCGTTGGTTGGCCCATAAAAATTTGTAAAAGACATTGCGCCAACACCCATAGGGTGTATGGTTGGACCAGACCTACCGAGTTTGCGAAGTTGCATGTGTGTACCCTTCCAATTGTTATGACACGATTGGCGTTCGGTTAGTGAAGTCAATAACCGAACGGTCTATCGAGAAGGTAGCATGGCGCTGCTGTTGTGTAAAAGAAACACCTACAGATTTACATTAATAATCGCGCAGAAATGGCTATAGAAGGTGCACTTATTGTAAATTACTTATTGCAACTTAGTTATAGCAAAAACTAAACTTTAATACTTGTAACCATGTCTGGTTCAGGGTAGTTGAATAAGTGACCACCCTTGGTAGCCTTGGTGTACAAATAACCACGGTTGTGATGATTAGCAGGGAAAACGTGCGCGACACGTTCAACCACATCAACACCGTATCGGGTTAGGGCATCGACCTTACGGGGGTTATTTGTTAGTAACCGAATCGATTTAACACCTAAACGATCAAGCATTTGTGCCGCAGGTAAATACTCGCGTTCGTCTTCGTCGTAACCAATCGCTAAGTTGGCATCAACGGTATCAAGGCCTGAGTCTTGCAACTGATAAGCACGCAATTTGTTAATCAAACCAATGCCACGACCTTCTTGTTGCATGTAAAGCAATATACCGCCGCCTGTTGATGCCATTAAAGCGATGGCGCCCCGTAACTGATTACCACAATCGCACCGCATGGAGCCTAATAAGTCACCCGTAAAACACTCAGAGTGAATACGAATCATAACGGGTTTGGTGGTGTCGGGCTCACCGACCACAATTGCCAAATGTTCAGTGCCACCATCGTGTGGTCTAAAAGCTACAATTTTGGCAAGCTCTGCGTCTTCAAGTGGTACGTGTGCCTGGCTAACAATTTGTAAACGGTTGGCAGCCTCTACGCTATAGGCTTCAACGTCTTCAGCGTTAACGACCAAAATATGTTCTGGAATGGGGCCCGTTACGTTTGAAATAAGGGCTGCAGGCAATAAACGTGAGAGTTTAGTGAGTTTGACACAAGCCATTTCTAGGCGGTCAGCAGGCTTGACCTTCCAGGCGGATAAAATTTGTGCGGTAGCATCGTGATCTACATCAACTAAAGTAGGGTCAGCAGCGAGCCCAATTAAGTGGGCATCGAGTGCTGTTTTTGACTCAGCCACCCAACCTGTCTCTAATGTTGTGACCAGACCCAGACGCAATGCGCGCTGACCGGTTAGCAAAACCTTAACGGGTTCTTTGGAAAGGGCGTTGAATTCATCAATGTGATGCATATCAACCGCTTCAGCCGCCATTAACCATAAGGATTGAGTGCCTAAAGTGACTACGACTGGTTCACCCCGTCGTAAGTCGCCCGTTACACGGTCAACAGAGGTTAAAACAGAATGCACACCGACGTTGTGTGCAGGCATAATCTTAGCAGCGGAAGATTTCATTAAAGCACCGAAAAATCGAGCGTGAATAAAAA
>CALBMZ010000261.1 GCA_937896225.1 uncultured Alcaligenaceae bacterium
GCTTGTGAACGGGCGCACTCAAAAGTTGAGTGGTCATTACCTGATCAATCGCCACGTGATCCAGTGGCCGCTATTAGAGACTCTGACGAGGAGGTCGATCTGATTCACGCTGCAGGCGATATTTTGAGTGTTTCAGGCAATGACTTTACCCATATGGTTACAAGGCCGTACTTGAGTCACGGCTCAATTGGCCCGTCTGCTGCCGTAGCCCTTTTTAAAGATGATCGACTAGAGGTTTGGTCTCATGCACAAGGACCCTTCCCCTTGCGCGATGCATTGGCCATGGTTCTCAACATGCCTGCCACAGATATAGACGTCATCCACCGCCCTGGAGCGGGCTGCTATGGTCATAACGGTGCTGATGATGTTGCACTTGATGCGGCATTATTAGCCAAAGCATTTCCTGGCCGACCCGTTAAAGTTGTTTGGAGTCGTGCCGATGAGTTTCGATGTGCCCCACTCGCACCAGCCATGGTTACGCGCTTAAATGTAACGCTCGACCAAACAAACACCATCAAAAAAATAGACGTATTGGTTAATAGCGCACCGCATGGCAATCGACCTGGTCGCAATGGCTCGCCAAATCTGCGTGCAGCGGCTTTTTTAAACCCACCCCTTTTGCCAAGCCGCTCAAATGATATACCTCTGGCAGGTGGTGGTGGTGCTGACCGCAATGCCATTCCACTCTACGACGTTCCTAATGTTTTAGTACAAAAAAGAATTGTTCATAAATTACCTTACCGAACCTCTTCTATGCGCGGACTTGGTGCGCATTTGAATGTTTACGCGATTGAAACCCTAATGAGCAAATTAGCACATCAGGTTAACGAAGACCCTTTTGAATTTCGGTTACGACATTTGTCTGATGCGCGCGCAAAAAATGTTTTACAAACACTCAGAGCTATGATTTCAAATTTGAATATTTCAAGTGACGGTGAAGGGGTTGGCACGGGTATTGGTTTTGCAAAATATAAAAACACGGCTGCTTACTGTGCAATTTGGGTTCGGGCCGAAGTTCAAGAGCGGGTTCGTGTCACCCATGCTTTGGCTGCATTAGACGGGGGAGAAATCATTAACCCTGATGGTGCAATCAACCAGACTGAAGGTGGCATGTTGCAATCATTGAGTTGGACAATAAACGAAGCAATTAAATTTGACGGCCCCGTTGTCGCAACAGAAGGTTGGTTAGATTACCCTATTCTCTGTTTTTCAGACACACCAGAAATCAATGTTCAATTGGTTCACCAACCAGATCTGCCACCACTTGGCTGTGCTGAAGCTGCTCAAGGGCCTATGGCTGCAGCAATTGGCAACGCCGTTTTTGATGCCATAGGTGTACATGTTTGCAATATGCCCATTACACATGATGCATTGATTAATGCGGCATTAAACGAATCTTAACCTTATCGAAAAACAAGGAAAAATAATGAGTGATGTGAAAATTTTAAGTGGTGGCGCGGCGAATGGTTTAGTTAATGCTATTTGTTCTGAGTTTATAAAAGAAACCAACTTAAATATAATCGGTGATTTTGGTGCGGTTGGTGGCATGTATGACCGTATCGTCGCCAATGAACCAGTTGATATT
>CALBMZ010000262.1 GCA_937896225.1 uncultured Alcaligenaceae bacterium
TTTGCTTCAGTACCTGATGCTCGAATCAACACTCGCCCGGTATCGCCGATTTTCTACTGACTTCTGCCAATTGGTGCGTAAACTTGGGTTCGAGCAGATTAATCAGTAATTCACTTGCCATTTCACGGGCATTCATTCGCATGCCTTAGGTTTGGCCGGTGCGTAGATCAAGCAGATGGGCCTCGTCTTTGGGTCTAACTTGCTCATGCGAAACGCTTGCTCTACATTCCAAAGCTTATAGTAGTTGGCCAACAGGGCAAAGGTGGGCTTGGGCATAACGCTCACCCTCAGCCATTAGAACGGGCAAACTGTCCTCGTCATGAGCGTTACAAATATGCTTCACGATAACGCGACGTTTGCTCTCGGAATCACAGGACTCATCTCGACCAGAAATTTCTCATGCCGCATTTGTTTGAGTCCAGCACCAAATTCAACATCTGAAAAGCTAAGCTGGGACATGGTCGTTGCAAGTAAGTTGGAAAAGCTAATCTGACGACCAACCGCCCCAATAGCTCGATGAATTCAACAGCTTTTTCAGAGAAACCCAAGATGTAGGCGACAAACATAAGCGTAAAGTCTGTATGCCTCCATCTGACCTACACGCGTTGATTAATCCATTTAAATTATGCCACTCCAAAGCCCATGAGGCCAACGTTTTAGCCTACCAAAAACAGACAGTTAATGGTTTTTTTATGCGGCGTTCACTCATTGGGGTTTGGCTGAAAGGGAAAAAAGATTAGGCTGAGGTTCTAATAATTAACTCACCTGGCACTGTTCGAGTTTGAAACTTTTGTTGAGGTTTTGCAATGCGATCTACAAGCAAACTGATCGCTTCATCAACCATATGATTAACAGGTTGACTATAGGTCGTCAGACCGTAACTTAACCAACTGGCAGTAGGTGCGTCATCAAAGCCGACGACTGCTACATCTTGCGGCACCTTAAGCTTAAGGTGATATCGTAACGTATCAAGCACCGCACAGGCCATATGATCGTTTGCTACAAACAAAGCATCAGGGCATTCAGACTTGTTTTTAAATAGCGTTTTAACAGCAGCACTAGCTAGAACAGGGTCATATTCACCACTTACTACAACGGGTGGGGCATGGCCTAACGCTTTCAGCGTTTCAGTAAAACCCTTTTGACGGTCACGATTGGTGGAAGAGTTTTTCAAACCTGCAATAAACGCAAAACGTTTATAACCTTTACTTGATAAATATTTGGCTATTTCGCAAGCACCTTTGCGGTTATCTGCCACTACGCTAGGGTTAACCCCTTTCAAATCACGTCTGTTCATTAACACTGTTGGAATGCCATTTAGACCCAAACGGCTGGCAAGCTTTGAGGTGAGATTTGCCGACAACAACAGTACACCATCTACGCGATAAGCAAGCATTTGCTCAACCTGAGGTTCTGAGTCTTTACCATCAGTTTCGAATATGAGGACGCCATAACCCCTGGCAGATAATTTACGGCATAGCTTATCAAGCGCTTGAGCGTAAAACGGGTTAGCAAAATACCCGACGACGACAGCAATAATTTTTGATCGTGAAGTAATTAAACTACGAGCAATCGCATTAGGCTGATAACCCAATTGATCTGCAGCTGCTTTAACTTTAACCCTGGTCTTTTCGGAAATACTGGCACCGGCGGTGAAATACCTTGAGACAGCAGATTGACTTACGCCCGCTAATTGCGCAACATCAATAGCCTTAATAGGCTTGGACAAAACGGGTTGATGCCGAATCTTCATTTACTCAGTTTATACGCAATTAACTCATTCAGCTGTCCAACCGCCATCAACCACCAACGAAGTGCCCGTTACAAGACTGGCTGCATCTGAAGCCAAATAGCAGCAAGCATAGGCTACATCACTAGGCAAGCCTAGGCGACCTAGCTTAATTTTAGAAAGCACAGATTGATGAAATGACTCATTCGACAAAGCTTGACGCGTAAACTCAGTTTCCACAAAGGTAGGGGCGACAGTGTTGACACGTATACCATGAGCACCTAACTCAATAGCCATGCTTTTTGTTAACCCCTCAAGCCCATGTTTACTGGCGCAGTAGACCGAACGAGCACTTCCACCGACATGTCCCATTTGCGAAGAAATAAAAATAATACTTCCCTGCTTATTCTCAATAACCATTTGTCGTGCAGAAGCTTGTGACACCCAAAATGCAGCGTCAAGGTTTAAACTCATTACATCGTAATATTGTGATTCAGAGATCTCTAAAAAGGGGGCATGTTTAGCAATGCCAGCTGAATATACAACAATATCAAATGCTGGAAGCTTAGACAATACTAATTTAATTTTCTTAATTTCAGATAAATCAAATGGGAGTGATTGAGCATTCAAACCCATTTCCTGTAGCTTTTTGACGCAATCGGCTAGCACAGGCGTGTCACGAGCCGAAAGTGTCACCATAGCACCCGCCTCACACAAGGTTTGAGAGATTGCTTTGCCGATACCTTTCGATGCCCCCAATACCAGAGCTGTTTTACCAATCAAGGAAAAGGGGGAATGGTGATTTAGCGAGTTCATACATAAACCTTAAAAACTAAGAACTTGCGTTGAAGCCCCACCATAAGGAATATCTTCATCTGTATAACGACGCACACGAATATTAGCTTGTTCGCCATGGCCTGCAAAACCTTCAAGCGCACATAACCTTGAACAATAGCTACCAATAACTGCCGATGCCTTATCTGTCAAAACGCGCTGATAGGTACATGTTTTTAAAAACTTACCAACCCACAAGCCACCTGTGAACCGTGCCGCACCAGCCGTTGGTAAAGTATGGTTTGTACCAATTACTTTGTCACCATAACTCACATTTGTTCTAGCCCCAACAAACAAAGCACCAAAGTTAACCATATTTTCTAGAAAATAATCGTCACGATGGGTCATCACCTGAACATGTTCTGAAGCTATACGATTAGCCTCTAAAAGCATCTCTTCGTAACTGTCACATACAATCACTTCACCATAGTCACGCCAAGACTGTGACGCCACCTCGCCAGTGGGTAACACTTTAAGAAGTTTCTCAATCTCAGCTATGGTCTGATTAGCCAATGCTTCTGAATTGGTAAGTAATATTGCTGGGCTGTTTACTCCGTGTTCGGCTTGGCCCAATAAATCAGTTGCACACAACAAAGCATCAACTGAATCGTCAGCAATAACTAAAGTCTCTGTTGGGCCTGCAGGCAAATCAATGCCCACTTCACCAAACA
>CALBMZ010000263.1 GCA_937896225.1 uncultured Alcaligenaceae bacterium
ATGCTTGTCAATCTTTGACCTGACACACCTTGACCTAATAAATTCTCAGCATAACTGCGAATATTTTTGGCGCACTGTGCCAAAGATGGCAAATCGGTTGCTGCACGAATGGCAGAAGAAATATTCCCTGTAGAAAATCGCTGCAACGAAAACAAGTCACGCTCAGACACCAAACCAATAACTTTGCCTTGCTTTAATACCGGCAAATGACGTATTTTTTTATCGAGCATTAAGTGACTGGCATCTTCAATTGAATGATTAAACTCAAGCGACTGAATCGGTGTAGACATCACTTCAGCTATGGATTTAGATAACTCAACCTTGCTCAAAACAATACGTTTCAATATATCGTGGCGCGTCAAAATACCGAGGGGGTGTTGCTGATCATCGGCCACCAAAATTGAACCGATTTCTTTTTCATCCATCATTTCAAGTGCTTCTTGGATGGGGTGGTCAGGCAACACCATAATAGGGGGGCGAAGAGGTAAAGACCCTAATGTATTGTGATGCAACTGTGATGCATAAGCTTGAGATGCAAAGCTCATACGCATATCGTCTTGCGATTTTTCTAAAATGGTTTTGAAATGATTTTTTAAAAAAGCTAAGAATGGTGGCGATTTAATATTCAATTCGTGAATCGCCTCGATTGGCAATAATAAACAAAAACAATCGGTTTTAGCCGAGTAAATTGTCGTAACGGGTCTTTTGGTCAGCACTGAACCCACCGAAAATAGTTGGCCTGCCTCCACCTCAAAATCAACTGTTTCGTTTTTGGAAACATGTCGTTGACCCGTGACAGTACCCTGACGCAATAAAAATAAAAACTTCGGTACCCCTGTTTCGGGCGAGAGGATGACCTCGTTCGGGGCAAAATAAGCCTCTTGCGACGACTCAACAAAAAAGTCAACATCGCTCACTTGCATCGATGAAAAAGGCACTTCAGCCATCAGTTGTTGGGTTAAGTTTTTAACCAAACTTTGAGCAGAAGTTAATTTTGTGTTGTTATCTGTCGTCATTTTTAAACCTCATCTTTTTACTAGCCTAATGCAAAATAGGTATAAACGCTTTGTTTTTGGCAAAAGTTTCAGTTCGACGCAAGCTTAGGGTAAGTTTGACGTCAGTTATAGAAAATAAATTGCAAATACTAGTTGTTTCCCTAATACCGACTAAAGGTGAAAGTGCTTACAGTTCGCAAGGTAGGGAATAAAAACGTAGTTTTACATATAAGTTGAGGAGGCTTTATGGATAATAAAGATGATAATGCGCATGCCTATTGGAGCGCAACAAAAGGGCTTTTATTTAAAGTACTTGCTATTTGGGCGATTGTTTCTTACGGTTGCGGCATTGTATTTGCTAGTTGGTTAGACCAGTTTCAAATTGGTGGCTACCCCGTCGGGTTTTGGTTTGCACAACAAGGCGCAATATATATTTTCATTATCTTGATCTTTTGGTATCGCAAGAAAATGAATGAAATCGACCGTCAATTTGACGTCGACGAAAAATAAAGGGGCAAATCATGGAACTTCAAACCACAATTTATTTAGTTGTTGGCTTTACCTTTGCCATCTATATTGGTATTGCAATTTGGGCCCGTGCAAGCACGACCAGCGAGTTTTATGTAGCAGGTGGTGGTGTAAACCCAGTCATGAACGGTATGGCGACTGCAGCTGACTGGATGTCTGCTGCATCGTTTATCTCGATGGCAGGTTTAATCGCTTACATGGGTTACGGCGGCAGCTTATTCTTAATGGGCTGGACAGGCGGCTATGTATTATTAGCTTGTTTGTTGGCACCATACTTGCGTAAATTCGGCAAATTTACTGTACCGCAGTTTATTGGTGATCGATTTTACTCAAAATCAGCTTCAACATTGGCTGTTGTATGCTTATTAGTCGCTTCATTAACCTACATTATTGGTCAAATGACCGGTGTGGGCGTGGCATTCTCGCGCTTCCTAGGCGTAACTAATGAATCGGGAATTTATATCGGTATGGCTATTGTGTTTGCCTATGCAGTGTTTGGCGGCATGAAAGGCATTACATACACCCAAGTTGCACAGTACATCGTGTTGATCTTGGCCTACATCGTGCCAGCTGTATTTATTTCTTTAAACCTTACCGGCAACCCTTTGCCACAGTTGGGTTTGGGTTCAAATATGGTGGGAACCGATAAGTCATTACTGGTCACCTTAAACAGTGTGATTAATGAACTGGGTTTTGGTGAGTACACCACGTCAATTCCAGGTAGCAAGCTTAATATGTTCTTGTACACCTTGTCATTGATGATTGGCACAGCTGGTTTGCCTCACGTCATTATGCGATTCTTTACGGTTAAAACGGTTGCTGACGCACGTTCATCAGCAGGTTGGGCTTTGGTGTTTATTGCATTGCTCTATACAACTGCACCTGCTGTTGCAGCGATGGCACGCATGAACATTCACACAACCATCAACCCAGCAGTTGTTTCAACAGGCGATGTGTTTGGTAAAGACGCAGCACTTGTCTACGATGACCGCCCAGATTGGTTTAAGCGTTGGGAAGTTACCGGTTTGTTGAAATTTCAAGATAAAAATGGTGACGGTCGTATTCAGTACTACAACGATGCATCAAAAGACCCAGCTTTCAAAAAGAAGGCTGAAGATGCGGGCTGGAAAGGTAATGAGTTAACCATTAACCGCGACATTATCGTGTTGGCTAACCCTGAAATTGCTCTGTTACCAAACTGGGTGATTGCATTGGTTGCTGCCGGTGGTTTAGCAGCAGCGTTGTCAACGGCAGCAGGTTTGCTAATGGCGATTTCTGCGGCGATTTCACATGACTTGGTGAAGAATGTATTTGCACCAAATATCAGTGAAAAAGGTGAGCTCTTGACAGGCAAAATAGCCATGGCAGCCTCGATCGGTGTAGCAGGATACTTGGGCCTTAATCCGCCTGGGTTTGCTGCGGGTACTGTCGCGTTAGCGTTCGGTATTGCGGCGTCAACCTTGTTCCCTGCCATCATGATGGGCATCTTCTCTAAGAAGATGAACAAAGAAGGTGCGATGGCTGGTATGTTGGCTGGTTTAATCGTGACCTTGTTCTACGTGTTTGCACATAAAGGCTTGTTCTTTATTAAAGGCACGGGTTATCTTGAACTGGTAGGTGGCGCTAACGGCTTCTTTGGTATCACGCCAGAAGCATTTGGTGCAGTCGGTGCCGGCGTGAACTTCTTGGTTGCCTTCATGGTTGATAAAGTAACCAAAGAACCACCAGAGCACATTCAGCAGATGGTTGAAAACGTTCGCGTACCCCGCGGTTCGGGTGTTGTAACGGGCTCACACTAAGCTAGTTTGGTCAGATCAGGGGGGTTGGTTTATCTTTGCAACCCCTGAACTGAACCACAACAACTTAATGTTTTAAACTGAACCCTGACAGCGTAGTGCTGTTAGGGTTTTTTATTTGCGGAGTGAAGTATGGTATTTGATGTCAGCATGGCCATCACATGGATATTATTCATTGCGGTGTTTCCGATTGGTTTTTTTTGGTTCCGGCGTGCATGGCGCATTTTGGTTAAAAAAGATTACTCTGAAGTGGCACTCTCTCGGGGTGTTCCACCCCCAAGGCCAGAGCGTTTTGCGATGTTTGCAGGTGCCATTAATTTAGTCGGTGGCTTGGTAATGCTTTACGTGGTGTTTAGTGTGGTGGTTTTAGCGTTACCGTACAGCACTTGGTCAGCTATTGCAGGTTCTACTATTTGGATGAAGCTCATTTTTGATTTTATTTTGAGCCGTCATGCACGTTTAATTAGCAAACCGTAGGAATTGTAATCATGCCCACCACAGATTCCAGTCGTAACGAGCAACCTCTAATTAACGATATACGTTTATTAGGCAAGCTATTAGGTGATGTGGTGCGTGAGCAAGAGGGCAAAACCGCCTTCGATTTAATTGAGCGTATTCGTAAGCTGTCTGTCGCCTTTCGGCGTGACAAAAAGACAGAAACCGACCGCACTTTAAAACAAATGCTTAAAAAACTGTCAGCCGACCAAACCGTTAGTGTGATTCGTGCATTTACCTACTTTAGCCACTTAGCCAATTTAGCTGAAGATCGTCATCATATTCGTCGCCGCCAAATTCACGAACGTGCCGGTAGCATTCAAGATGGCAGTTTGGCGCGTGCGTTAGAGCGCTTGCAAACCGCTGGCATTAAAACGCCAGCCATTATGCGTTGCCTACAAAACACCCATATATCGCCAGTATTAACCGCGCACCCCACTGAGGTACAGCGTAAAAGCATTCTGGATGCTGAACGTGCCATCGCTCACTTATTAAGCGATCGCGATGGCATTGCGAACCGCCCTACCGACCAAAAACAAAAAATTGAGCTTGACCTAAATGAACGCACAATTAAAGCTCGCGTATTACAACTTTGGCAAACCCGTTTACTGCGTTTTACGAAACTAACCGTTGCCGATGAAATTGAAAATGCACTAAGCTATTACGAGTCAACTTTCTTAACGCAAATACCGGTTTTATACGGCCAACTTGAAGGCATGCTATGCCGTCAAGATATCGCTTCTTTCTTAAAAATGGGGAACTGGATAGGGGGCGACCGTGATGGCAACCCCAACGTCAATGCAGAAACCTTAAGCTTTGCTCTTAAAAAACAGTCTGAAGTCGCCTTACGTTTTTACCTCACAGAACTGCATCGTTTGGGTGGTGAGCTGTCTATGTCAGCCATGCTGATGCCAGTTGAAGGAGCGATGCAAGCTTTGGTTAACCGTTCACCTGACAGCAACGCACACAGACAAGACGAACCTTACCGCAGAGCATTAACTGGCATGTATGCCCGTTTAGCAGCTACTCTGAAGGCGTTAACAGGCGGTGAAGCTGCTCGGCATGCCATTTCACCCCAAGACCCCTACCCTTCGCCAGAAGCCCTGCTAGACGATTTAAAAGTCATGCATAGGTCACTAGCTCTGAACCGCAGTGAACTGCTGGCACAACACCGACTCGTGCCACTCATGCGAGCCGTTGATGTGTTTGGCTTTCATTTAGCAACGGTTGATCTCAGGCAAAGCTCTGATCAACATGAAAAAGTTATCGCTGAACTACTGGCGACGGCAGGACTATGCAATGATTATTGTCAACTTAACGAAGCCGAACGGGTAGCATTACTGACCACCTGTTTACAAGATGTACGCGCCTTACGTGTACCTCTAGCCTCTTATAGCGAACACACCCAATCTGAAATAGGGGTGTTTGAAGCCGCTCGTAAGATGGTTAATCAATTTGGCCAACAGTCGATTCGTCAATACATTGTCAGTCATACTGAAACGGTTAGCGATTTACTTGAAGTTTATGTTCTACAAAAAGAAGTGGGGCTATTTAAAGGTACCTTGTCGCAAGCAAAAGCCCCAAAACCCTCAAAGACATCCATTGCATCTCATGCCACACAACCTGTACGTTGCCAGTTGTTGGTAGTACCCCTGTTTGAAACCATTGACGATCTCACCCGTGCACCCGACATCATGGCGGCTTTATATGCCGTTCCAGGTTTTGCGACGATGGTGCAAAACAGTGGTGGTGAACAAGAAATTATGTTGGGTTATTCAGATAGCAATAAAGATGGTGGTATTTTTACCAGCACTTGGTCTTTATATCGAGCTGAAGTCGCTTTGGTTGAATTATTTAAAAAGCTTTCAAAGCCTGAACCGATTACGCTACGATTGTTTCATGGTCGAGGTGGCACGGTTGGGCGCGGCGGCGGCCCAAGCTATTCAGCCATCTTGGCCCAACCCGCGGGTACCGTTCAAGGGCAAATTCGCCTCACTGAACAAGGTGAAACCATTGGTGCAAAATACGCCAACCCCGAAATTGGCCGCCGAAACTTAGAAACACTGGTGGCAGCCACCATAGAGGCCACATTACTGGTTCCTGAACATACCGTACCGCAATCATTTATTGACGCGGCTGAATTAATTTCTAGCTATAGCCTTACGGCTTATCGTGGCCTGGTATATGACACCAAAGGATTCGCACAGTATTTCTTTGAATCCACCCCAATACGTGAAATTGCAAAGTTAAATATTGGTTCACGCCCAGCGGCACGACCCAAAGCCGGCCTACCCAGTGAGCGCATTGAAGACTTACGCGCCATACCCTGGGGGTTCAGTTGGGGGCAATGTCGACTCAATTTACCCGGTTGGTTAGGCTTTGGTGCGGCAATTGACCAGTTTATTCATCATCACCCCACTTTAAGCGCTAAACAAGCAGAACAATTTTTAAAACGCATGCATGAAAAATGGCCTTTTTTTCAGACCTTGGTTTCAAATATTGACATGGTCATGGCTAAAAGCGACCTCGCATTGGCGTCGCGTTATGCTGACCTTGTGACCGATAAAAGACTTAGCCGACAAATTTTGCTAAAAATTCAAACCCAATGGGATCAAACTCGCCATGCCTTAACCGTTATAACGGGTCATAAACATTTATTGGCGACCAACCCAGCGCTTGAAAGATCTATACGACATCGGTTTCCGTACATCGACCCATTGCATCATTTACAAGTTGAACTGATTCAACGGTTTCGTCGTGATGAAAACCAAATTGAAACGGATGAAAGAACCAAACGAGGCATACATATTGCCATTAACGGTATTGCCTCAGGTTTACGCAATACAGGCTAAATCACCATGCGTTCCCCATATGGTGCATTACGACTTGATCAGGTACTGTCATGACAAGTCTTTACGCACGCTCTTATGAATACGTCTAACAACTCGCCAGACAATTAAAATAACAAAGGGTATCGATAAGCCTGCCGCCACTTCTGGTTTAACGGGCAAACCTGCTGCCTGAGCAGACTTCGCAACATATAGAAGCAAACTCACCACATAGTATGAGATGGCCGCAATTGACAGGCCTTCAACAGTTGTTTGTAGGCGCAACTGAAGCGACTGCCCTCGGGTTAGCTTTTCTAAAAAGGCTTGATTTTGAACCTCGGTCGCAATATCGACCCGTGTTCGTAACATTGAGCTGGTTCTTGACACCCGTTCAGCCAGTGAAAACAAACGGTCAGAAGTCGATGCCACCGTTGCTATTGCGGGCGAAAGGCGACGACGCATAAATTCGCCGATGGTTTGCGTGCCCACAACGGGCTTTTCTCGTAATTCTGTTATACGTTGATTAACAATCGCATCATAGGCTCGCGTAGCTGAAAACCGATATAAATTCAAAGCGGTTGCTTGCTCAATACGAGCCGCAAGCGAAATGAGTTCATCTAGTAGTTTTTGATCGGGCGTGTCTTTATCTTCTAATAAAACCGTCATATCAGCCAATTGTTTTTCAGCTGAAGTAAGCTGTGGACTAAGCGCTTTAGCAATGGGTAAACCGCGTAAAGCCATCATGCGGTAGGTTTCAATTTCAAGTACACGCTGCACCACACGCCCAATGCGTGTAGCACTACTGCCCAAAGGTGCAAAAACTATAAAGCGCTCAAAACCTGACTCGTCTATTAAAAAATCTGACACAGCTAAAGAATGGCCATCAACGCCAATCATTGAGGCCACAATATGATTTTGCCCTAACCATTGCCGTGCAGATTTTAACGTTGACTGGGTATCAGTTAAGGGGTCTGGCAAAACGACTAATCGTGCGGCAACACAAGTTCGCCCAGGTATGGTGGCCAACCAACCTAAAGGCAAGACATCAAGGCCTGTTTCAGGTTGAGAAATAGCTTCAAAAGCCTCTTGAGCTGTCACCGTTTGGTAAATCACATAGCGCGTAAACTCAGTATGCCGTTCCCACTTTAAAACCCCACTTTTCAGGGTAATTTGTATGAACTGATCACTTAATTGTTCAGGCAACAGACCCGACATGCCTGGTAATAATTGCAGGTGCTGGCAGGCTTGTTCTGTCGTCACGCCATCGCTAAACACCGCAACATAATGCACAATTGTTGGCAGCAATACCTCGCCTGTCGGGCGCGAATGAACCTCGTTGTGAAGCGTAAGTCGTAACGCATCATCAGCAGGCAAAAGGTGAGATTGATTAGTCATCATTAAATAGGCATCAATGGTTTAAGCATGATTCGTTAGGCTTCGTTAACTGGTGCATTAATGGGTAAATGACCATGAAAAGCGCCCTCAGGCAAGGTTTCAACATAAACAGACTGACTGGGAAAGGCAAAGCCTGAGCCTGCATTTTCGACTACTTTTTTAATAGCGTAAGCTAGGTTTTCTTTACAAATCAACCAATCACCCCAAACCGTAGTGTACGTGAAGGTATAAATCATTAAGTCAATCGAACTGGGGCCGAATTTATCAATTCTGACAAATAACGAGGCATTGGGCGGTTGAACAAAATCAGGGCTAGTGGTTAAGTATTGTTCAACGCCATCTCGTATTTGACGCAATTGTTCAGTCGTCGTGCGGTATTCAAGGTTTACCAACCAGCTAATACGACGATAAGTCATGTTGCTAAAGTTGGTCACGGCATTATCAGAGAGCTTTTGATTGGGGACAAAAACGGGGGCTGCATCGAAGCGTCGAACCTTGGTTGAACGAAAACCAATGTGCTCAACCGTACCCTCAACCACACCGTCAGCCAAGATCCAATCACCATTTTGAAATCTTTTTTCAATCAATATACATAGACCACCGATTAGGTTTTTGAATAAATCTTGCGCCCCGAGTGCGACCGCCACACCAAACAACCCCAAACCCGCAATAATGGGGGCCACTTGAATACCCCAAACTTGCAATATAGTGGCTGCACCCAAAGCAATTAAAGCCCAGCGTGTGCCCGTAACCGCCCACTCGACCATTTCTGTCGTCAACACCTTTTCAAGACGAATTAAAAGCTGCTTGAGCGGGGCAACCGCGTTGTACAAACCCCAGAATATGGCATAAGCAATTAATGACTTGACCAATTTGTCACCAAACTCATTCGGCAAACCTTTGAGATCAAGCGTGTTGAGTGCAAAAAATATGCCGACCACCACAAATGTAAGACGCACCGGACCTGTCAGAAGGTCAATAATCTGATCATCAAACGTCGTCTTGGTTTTTTGAGCCCAACGTCGTAGCGTGCCCAGCACAACTTTACAAAAGGCACCCCGCAACATATAAAAAAACAAGAAAATAACCAAAGATATCAGTACATCACCAATTGAATAACCTAAAAAACCGGTTTGCCAAACCTCGGCAACGATCTTCCAAAATGACATAAATTGAGTGTTGACATCTTGCATCGGTATACTTTCCTTATAAAAAATTGCTTTCAACGTTCGAGTTAAATCTTGCATTCAGTCTTAACTTTCTTGCAAGCTTGAGATGAAACCCATTGCATTTTAGCGAACAAGGTTATAACGTTCTGCTGTAACGTAAAAATATAACCCATAGGGTTCAAACACAGTCTAGACTATTGTTTTTAAGTTAAC
>CALBMZ010000264.1 GCA_937896225.1 uncultured Alcaligenaceae bacterium
ACATTACAATACCAAATAAAACTTTGTTTGGAAGTTCTTAATTTTTCAAAGTAAAAGTTTTACCTTATTTTTACTTTATTTTTAAAACATAAAAAAAATATTTTTCGGGGAATTTAATGATTAGTCAAAGACTAAAGACTGCACGCGTTCGTGCAGGGCTTTCGCAAGAAAAACTTGGTAAGCTCGCTGGAATTGAGCCCACGTCTGCTAGCGCACGCATGAACCAGTACGAGCGGGGCAAGCATGCGCCAGACTATCGCTTAATGTGCAAAATAGCTAAAATTCTTGACATGCCCGTGAGCTGGTTTTATACCGAAGACGAAGACCAAGCACGTTTGCAAGAATTGTTTCACCAACTCGAACAAATGCCCCGCGAACACATGCTACTTAAGTTCGAAAGCTTAGCCAAGCAAGCTGGCAATACCAAAACGATCAGCCCTGACGCCAAACTATTTTCTAGCTTTGAGTAAATCGCGTATTTCGCTTAGTAAAACAATGTCTTCAGGAGTAGGTGGAGGTGTAGGAGCTTCGGCATCGGCACGGGTACGTGCCACATTAATGAGTTTGACCATCCAGAAAATAATGAAGGCTAGCAACACAAAGTTAATTAGAATAGTTAAAAAATTACCCCATGCAAAAACGCTTGCTCCTGCTTTGGTCAGGTCAGCATAGGTTTCAGGGCCAACATAGTTGCTCGGGCGGGTTAAAACAATGAACTTATTCGTAAAGTCAGCAGACCCGCCACCCAAAAAATTGACCAAGGGCATCACTAAATCTTTAACGATTGAGTCGACAATTTTGCTAAAGGCAGCGCCAATAATGACGCCAACCGCCAGATCAACGGCATTACCTCGTACTGCAAAATCTCTAAATTCTTTAATAAAACCCTTTGTTTTTGTCATGTAAGCCTCGGTTGTAAGGTTAAATACTCTGAGAGCGTTATAATGTATGGCGATTCAATCTGTTAACACCCTACACATTGTATTTTGCACTTGAATTTAGAACGTTGCCACAGTTATCATATTTAGGCACCCTGAAGGAATCAAAGATGAGCCAGGAAACGACCATTCACCCAGACGATGAAGGGGCAGCACCCCTTACATTGCCGCCAGATCAATCGCGCCGCTTTTGGATTGGCGCCACCTGTGCCGTCGGTGGCGTAGCAGGGGCTGGTATTGCCCTCCCCCTTGTTGCTACTTTTGCGCCGTCTGAAAAAGCCCGTGCAGCAGGCGCGCCTGTTGAGTTCGACATCAGCACCCTTGCGCCCGGCGAATTAAAAACCGTCGAATGGCGCGGTAAGCCTGTGTGGGTGATGCGCCGCACAAAAGAACAGTTAGCAGGTTTACCCAGTTTAAACAGCGAACTAGCTGACCCCAGCTCTGATCGTCCGGGTTACACCCCACCTTATGCCAAAAACGATTGGCGCTCTCGCAAGCCAGACATATTTGTGGGTGTAGCCATTTGTACCCACCTTGGTTGCTCGCCAACCCCTAAACTTGAACCGGGCCCACAGCCAAGCCTGCCAGATAATTGGGAAGGTGGTAGCCTGTGCCCTTGTCATGGCTCTACGTTTGACTTAGCTGGCCGCGTGTTTAAAAACAAACCCGCGCCCGATAATCTTGAAGTCCCGCCTTACCAGTACTTAAGCGAGACCAAAATTATTATTGGCGTTGATGAAGACAACAAAGCCTAATCGCGTGATGCAAACACTTTAGGTTTGCTTCACCATTGAAAGACTCAAAGGAATTGTTTTATGGCTAGCGAAAAAACTGTTGAGACGACGGGAGCCCTCGGTTGGATAGACCAACGTTTTCCCTTATCGTCAACAATCAAGGGGCATTTGACTCAATACTATGCGCCCAAGAACTTTAATTTTTGGTACTTCTTTGGCTCATTAGCCATGTTTGTATTGGTTTTACAGATCGTGACAGGCATCTTTCTTGTTATGCACTACAAACCTGATGCTGCGTATGCCTTCCAGTCAGTAGAATACATTATGCGCGAAGTGCCGGGCGGGTGGTTTGTACGTTATATGCACTCAACAGGCGCCTCAATGTTTTTTGTTGTGGTTTATTTGCACATGACTCGTGCGCTTATTTATGGCTCTTATCGTAAACCTCGCGAACTCATCTGGATATTCGGCGTAGGCATTTTCTTATGCTTAATGGCCGAGGCGTTTTTTGGTTACTTGTTACCTTGGGGCCAAATGTCTTACTGGGGCGCTCAGGTAATTGTGAACTTGTTCTCAGCCATTCCATTCATCGGCCCTGAGCTCGCTATCTGGATTCGCGGTGATTACGTTGTATCTGACGCCACACTAAATCGTTTCTTTGCTTTTCACGTTATTGCCATTCCATTGGTGTTGCTTGGCTTAGTTGCTGCACACATCGTTGCATTGCATGAAGTCGGTTCAAACAACCCTGACGGCATTGATATAAAAGACCACAAAGACAAGTACGGGCGACCACTTGATGGCATTCCATTTCATCCTTATTACACGGTGCATGACATCTTAGGGCTAGCTGGCTTCCTAATTATTTTCATGGCAATCGTATTTTTTGCACCTGAAATGGGTGGCTACTTCCTGGAATACAACAATTTTGTTCCGGCTGATCCCCTTAAAACGCCGTTACATATTGCTCCTGTTTGGTATTTCACACCGTTCTACTCAATGTTGCGTGCGACCACCAGCGACTTTACTTGGGTTTTGGCGGCTTCTGCCATCATCGGTGCAGCACTAACCTTTTTACGATGCAAGGGTTTAGCAAAGTTTGCTTGGCCCATTGCACTCGTTATCGTTGCTGTGCTGTTACGCACCATAGACGCAAAGTTCTGGGGTGTTGTCGCCATGGGCGGCGCCGTAGTTCTTCTGTTCTTCCTGCCATGGCTTGATCACAGTCCAGTGCGCTCTATTCGCTATCGTCCCGGTTGGCACAAAACACTCTATGCCATATTCTTTATAAACTTTATCGTTCTCGGTTATTTGGGTACACAAGCGCCAACAGATGCTTTCAATCTGATGTCACAAATTGGCACCATGATCTACTTGGCCTTCTTCTTGTTAATGCCAATCTGGACAGTGAAAGGCGCTTTTAAGCCTGTACCTGACCGTGTTGTCTTTCACGCCCACTGAGCTCATAACTGACGGAACCTCATCATCATGATTAAAAAGCTCCTCAGCGTAATCGCCCTCACCGTGGCTTGTGTGACTGCACAGGCCGCAGGTGGAAGCTATCCGCTTGACAAAGCCCCTAACCGTTTAACAGACCAAGCCGCTTTGCAGCATGGTGCCAAAACGTTTGTAAACTATTGTCTTAATTGTCACGCGGCAACATCTATGCGTTACAACAAACTGCGTGATATTGGTTTAACTGATACGCAAATCAAAGAAAACTTGCTTTTTACCGGTGAAAAAGTGGGTGATCTAATGAAAATTGCTATGACGTCAGCCGATGCCAAAGCTTGGTTTGGTGCACCGCCACCTGACTTATCCGTTATTGCACGGGCAAAGTCAGTCAATGCAGGCCCCCCCGGTGGCGACTACATTTATACCTACATGCGTACGTTTTATCGCGATACGACCAAACCTACTGGGTGGAACAATCTTGCATACCCCAATGCGGGTATGCCACACGTATTGTGGGAACGTCAAGGCCCCCGCGAATACACTTCAGTTGTGGTGCATCAAGTCACAAAAAACGGTCAGAAACAATGGGAGCGTGCCACAAGTGTGTATGGCCCTGAAGGCTACTGGACGACAACGACTGAACCCATGCCTAATTACACTGGTAAAGCAACCAGTGGTCACGGCTTCAAAGCACTAGACCGTGATCGTTCAATGGCTTATGACAATGAAATGGCAAACTTAGCTGCTTTCATGACTTGGATGGCTGAACCCGTTCAACAAAAACGTAAGCAAATCGGTATTTGGGTACTCTTTTTCTTAGGCATTTTCTTTGTTGTAGCCTGGCGATTAAATGCTAGCTACTGGAAGCATATTAAGTAACGATATGCTTGTAGCCAGCGCTAGTTTCATTACAAGCGCTGGCTTTTTGTTTTATTTTTGTACGACTTTTTAGTAAGGAACGCCGACCATGATGGTTCTTCACTCAGGCACGACCTGCCCCTTTTCTCACCGTTGCCGCTTTGTGTTGTTTGAAAAAGGCATGGACTATGAAATTAACGATTTAGACTTGTACAACAAGCCTGATTCAATAAACGTCATGAACCCCTATGGTCAAGTTCCCATTTTGGTTGAACGCGATTTAATTCTGTACGAATCAAACATCATCAACGAATACATTGATGAGCGCTTTCCGCACCCACAACTCATGCCCGCTGACCCCGTCATGCGCGCCCGTACACGTTTGTTTTTGTTTAACTTTGAAAAAGAAATATTCGTTCACGTTGCGATTCTGGAAGACCGTAGTTTACGTGGTGAAACCAAAAAACTTGAGCAGGCTCGTGCTGCTATTCGTGACCGTTTGTCACAATTGGCTCCGTTACTCATCAAAAACAAGTACATGCTAGGTGAAGATTTCTCGATGCTTGATATTGCCATGGCACCGCTACTTTGGCGTTTAGATCACTACGGTATTGAATTACCGAAAACAGCTGCGCCATTGCAAAAATATGCTGAACGCGTTTTTTCACGCCCAGCTTACATTGAGGCATTGACCCCATCAGAAAAAGTGATGCGTCGTTAAATGTCTGAATCATCGACTAAACCATATTTTATTCGGGCACTACACGAGTGGTGCACCGATAATGGCTACACACCCCATATTGTGGTGCATGTCGATGAAAACACGCTTGTACCGCGCGGGTACATAAGCGATGGTCAAATCACTTTAAATTTAGGTTTATTAGCCACCAATCAGCTTGATCTAAATAACGAGTTCATTTCGTTTCAAGCTCGTTTCGGTGGCAAAACAGAAGATATCTGGGTGCCTGTTAAGGCTGTCAGTGCGATCTTTGCGCGCGAGACCGGAGCAGGCATGGGTTTTGAGGTCGGTGAGGGTGATGACATCGGTGAAAGTAGTGAAAATGTTGCTGATTTAGAAGCCGCTGATTTAAAAGCAGCTGATTTAAAAGTAGCACTTAATTTAACTGAAGGACCGACTTCTCATTCAGCTAACCAAACCACCCAAGATGAGGCATCAAAGCCTAAGCGTCCGCATCTCACTATTGTTAAATAATAAAATAATTTAAAAAACCTTCTATTCTCAAATAAATCATTTAAAAATCTTTTACAATAGAAAGCTAGTTTATTAAATCACACCTGCCGGTGTAGCTCAGTTGGTAGAGCAGCTCACTTGTAATGAGAAGGTCGAGGGTTCGACTCCTTTCACCGGCACCACTTAACAAGATGTAACCTATTGATTTAAATAGATTAAAACTGTAGCTCCCCCTGGATTTTAGGCACTTTTTAGGCACAATCTAGGCACAACAGTGAGCTACGGGACAACCAAACTACTCTTTCACCGAGGGCTGGTAAGCGTGAAAGGTCTCTATCAAAACGGAAGGCTGTGGTGGGTTCGGCTTAGGATTCCCAAGGATGTCCGGCACTTCTACAGTACCGATTTCAAAAAAGCTTCTCTGCAGACAGCAGATAGAAACGTGGCTACAGAGAGGGCTTTTCCATTTCTGCATAGCTGGCTAAACGAGTTTGAATCGATAAAAACCACGCCCCCAGTCGGTAAAGATCTAGCAGAGGTAGCGGATGCCTCCGAATTCCTGCAGGATGCCATTGATGAGCGGATGAAGGCAGAAGCTAGCAAGCAGGCGAAGAAGTTGGCCATTGGTCAGGGCGCAGTGCAATTAGCGTCAGTCGCTCACGCAATCTATGAGGATCTTTCAGTCGAGGAAGTTCTGAATGTGACCGAAAAGACCTTAGCCTTGAAGCAAAGAGCCTTGAATCCGAAATTCTGTCGGCTCTCAGATGCACGAACCCTTTACCTCGAAGTTCATCCTAACGGTTCAAAAGATACCATCATTGAGGCCAGCGACTACGCTATCAAGAATCTCGTAGAAACTGTGGGCGATTGTTACTTGGTTGACTTGACTCGAAACGAACTACGGAGATGGATTACACGTGCTTGCAGTAGACACAAAACCACGACCGTTAATAGGCAGCTTAATCAGTTAAAGGCGATCTTTCGTACGATTGAGGCTGAATTAGGGATGGATCTACGCTCGCTCTACGCGAAACTGAGTGTGCCGAACTTGGCCAAGGATGCCACCGATCGCTATACGCCCTCTATGGAGGATCTGAAGCTCATCTTGAAGACCTTCGCAGATGATCCCACCATCACTTTTATTGTCTATTTTGGTGGTCGTATTTCCGAGCTGTCCGGGTTGATGAAGGCCGATGTGCATCTTGACGAGCCAGTCCCATACATAACTATTAAAGAGAATGCAATCCGGTCACTGAAAACACCAAGCTCAGAACGGGAGTTTCCACTGGTTGGGGGGGCACTAATGGCCATGACGAATCTTCACGCAGCCAGTCTTGAGAATCCCTCCCAAGGCCTTTTGCCTCGTTACTACAAGCCTAGAGGGGGCGATTCTTTGTCAGCCAACATCAACAAGAAGCTTAAAAGGTTCAATCCCAAACTGACTACTCACTGCTTTAGGCATGGCATGAAGGATTTACTACTGAGGGTCGCCAATGTTCCTGAATACCTCTGTAATGAGATTCAGGGGCACGGGGCTGCTACTGTGGCCAGAAGTTACGGTGCTGGAGCGGCACTTGCCAAAAAAGCTGAGGCTCTCGAACGGGCTTATGAGGTGTTGGCACCAGTTTAAAACCGACCTCCTGACTTTCAGCATAAATCAGTCCAACTTTTAGACTACACCCCCTTTCAATTAGATATCGTTTAGGTAGTTACAGCGAACTCCTTTGGTGCGTAACATAGAGCTTAATGCTTGCAAGGCTGACGCCTTTCATTTAGCATTTAGATTATCTAGCACATAAGACAGAGTTCACCACATGAATAAAACCTACCGCATCGTCTGGAACAAATCCCGTAATTGCCTGATGGTCGTTGGCGAGAATGCGAAGTCTCAAGGCAAAGGTGCTGGCAATAAAAAACCCTTGGTCACTGCGGTCACTGCAGCCCTACTTGCGTTAGGCGGATCGAATGCAGTAGCTGTCGACATCACCATTACCACGCCGATAACGACTACACAGACACTTGGCAATGGTCAGAGCATCTTCGTCGATGGTATTGCGCCTAGTGCCGGCAGCATCATAGTCAGCAACACAGCCATTTATGTTTCAAACGGAACGTCTGCGGCTGCTATCACCAACTCAGGCTTGATCAGTGGTGGTTCTGCCGGGATTGCTGTATACAATTCCACCCTCACGGGCGGCATCAACAACTCAGGCTCGATCAGTGGTAGCTTTGCTGGGATTCTTGCAAGCCAGTCTACCCTCACGGGCGGTATCAACAACTCAGGCTTGATCAGTGGTGTTAGTGTCGGAATTTATGCAAGCCGATCTTCTCTCACGGGCGGCATCGACAACTCAGGCACGATTAGCGGGGGTCAGTACGGTGTGTATGTCACCAGTGGTTCAACTCTAGCGGGTGGTGTGACCAACTCTGGCACGATCAGTGGTGGAACTTACGGGATTTATGCAAGGCAGTCCACCCTCACGGGCGGCATCACGAATGCGGGCTTGATTCAAGGCACGAGTGTTGCGGGTATTTATTTAGATGCTTCTGCGCTTGACGGCGGAATTGGTAACGCAGGTACGATTAGTGGTGGTCAGTACGGCATATATGTCAACAATGGTTCGACTCTAGCGGGTGGTGTGACCAACTCAGGCTCGATCAGTGGTGTAACTTACGGGATTCTTGCAGCCCAGTCCACCCTCACGGGCGGCATCGATAACTCAGGCACGATCAGCGGTGGAACTTACGGGATTTATGCATTCCAGTCTTCCCTCACGGGCGGCATCGATAACTCTGGCACGATCAGTGGTGGAACTTACGGGATTTATGCAGTCCAGTCCACCCTCACGGGCGGCATCAC
>CALBMZ010000265.1 GCA_937896225.1 uncultured Alcaligenaceae bacterium
CATAAAAAAATAGAAACTAACTAGAAAGCCGGAAAACTTATGATAAAAATCAACCCATCAATTATCGCATAATGTATATTATGTAAAGTTATTGATATACCCACATTAATCTTCAATAAGATCCATTAATCAGTTTTCACTCATACAGGTTTAGCTTCAGCCAAAACTTGTGCGCAGAATTTTAAAGATAATTCACCTGGTGCTAACAGATCGACATGAGTGCCAAGCAATGACCCAAGCTCTTCGTGTCAGTCGCCGAGATCAAACAGGGTTGAACAAGGTAATGCATCGACTAAAAGGTCAAGGTCGCGGCCCTCTTTGTCAGCTCTATGAAGCACAGAACCAAAAATACGAAGGTTTTAAACGCACGAGCGACTAACGGCTTCTCGCAAAGCGACTCTATTTTGATCAAGCATTAAACATGGTTTCATACTTAAGTAAACCTCGGTTAATTTTGATCATTTTAAATAGAGTCTGCCTTTTGCTGTTAATAGTCTTGTACGTTTTAACCCAAACTTACACCAACCGTGCTGCAATCGCTGAACCAACGTCTACTGTTTGAGCGCTTCCACCTAAATCGGGTGTTATGGGCCCAGACAAAATAGTGTCTTCTATGGCCTTTACAATTGCATCGTGAGCATCAAGGTAAGGTTTTTGGGCTGCACCTTCTAAACTATGGCCTAAAAATTGCAGCATCATGGCGCCTGACCAAATCATGGCAATGGGGTTCGCAATACCTTTGCCGTAAATGTCTGGGGCTGAACCATGGACAGGTTCAAATAATGACGGAAAGTTGCGTTCGGGGTTTAAATTTGCTGATGGTGCTAAACCAATCGTACCCGTGCAAGCGGGCCCTAAGTCTGACAAAATATCACCGAACAAATTAGAAGCTACCACCACATCAAAACGGTCGGGTGACATCACAAAGCGGGCACACAAAATATCAATATGTTGCTTATCAGTTGTGATGTCTGGATATTGTTCGCCCATTAAAGCGGCGCGTTCGTCCCAATATGGCATGCTGATAGCAATGCCGTTAGACTTTGTTGCAATGGTGACATGCTTACGGGCGCGCTGGCGTGCGAGCTCAAATGCATACTTCAAGACTCGGTCAGTACCAATACGACTAAACACGGCCTCTTGAATCACAATTTCACGGTCAGTTCCGGGAAACATTGTGCCACCAAGTGACGTGTATTCGCCTTCTGTGTTTTCACGAACCACAAAAAAATCAATGTCACCAGGTTTGCGGTTAGCCAGTGGGCAATTGACGCCTTCAAAAAGACGGACGGGGCGTAAGTTTATGTACTGATCAAACTCACGTCTAAACTTAATGAGCGAACCCCAAAGCGAAATATGATCGGGTACGGTTTCGGGCCAACCCACTGCGCCGTAATACAACGCATCGCAAGACCCCACCTGCTCTTTCCAGTTGTCAGGCATCATTTTGCCTTGCTCGGCATAGTAGTCGCATGAGGCCCAGGCATGGTGTTCAAAAGAAATATTCAAACCAAACTTTTTAGAAGCCGCTTCAATAACCTTAAGCCCTTCTGGCATGACTTCTTTACCAATACCATCACCAGGCAAAACTGCAATGCGAAAGGGTTTACTCATGATTGTTCCTGTATTTTGTAAATGTTATGTGTAAATTAAAATTTTGGCTTTAATATAAATGATAAACAACTATTCATTTGCTTAAACAACTGGGTATATGCTAAAAGTTAATCATTAATTTAAGACGATCTCCAGTTGGAGTATGCTTTTTTATAGACATTTTTTTAGTTTATTTGTTGGCACAATTTCAAACCCACCTTACACGGTTCATCAGGCATCAACGTGTCAACCAAATAATTTACCCAGTTCCCCTGCCCGTTTATGGGCAGCTTGCATGGCCTGTTGCACGATTTCGTAAAATTTATTTTCAGCCAACACGTCTAATGCTGCAGCGGTTGTGCCACCTTTTGAGGTGACGCGTTCGCGCAAAATAGCCAAGGGTTCGTCACTGGCTTGAGCCAGTTGAGTCGCACCTGAAAGCGTTGCTAACGCCAAGGAGCGAGCATGTTCAGGAGGTAAACCCAAGGCCACCCCACCCTCAATCAATGCTTCAATAAATCTAAATACATACGCTGGACCACTACCTGATAGAGCGGTTACCGCATCAATTTCATTGTCAGATGCGACCCAAACAACATGCCCGACCGACTCCATGATGGCATGAGCAACTGCTTTTTGAGCATCAGAAACGGTATGTAGGGCTGTTAACCCCATTGCACCTGCTCCAATTAATGCAGGTGTGTTGGGCATGCATCGAACGACAAAAGGCCAAGTTTGAGCGCCCTCACCTAACCACTGACTGAGAGATGCTAAAGGTATGCCTGCCGCAATGCTGAGTATTAATGTATTTTTTTTTAGGTAAGGTTTAACCTGAGCCATCACTTCAGACATGATTTGGGGTTTGACCGCAAGCACCCATATGTCACAAAGCGTCAAAGCTTTGTCTGGTGAGGCTTGCGCGCTGATGCCTTGTGCGTGCCACTGAGTCAAACTGTCTGGGTTGACCTCAACAATATGAATCGAACTTTTAGATAAACCATTATTTAGTAGGCCTTTGGCCAAGGCTTGCGCCATATTGCCACCACCAATAAAACCGATTTTATGTTGTTCAAGCATGGTTCACTCTATTAATTAAATTGATACGAAAGAACCAAAAGTTAGATAAACCCATTGGCCAAAAAATATGACACCACCCAATACATTATTGTTCTTAAATGCTCTGAAGCAGGGGTCGCGTTCACGGTAACGAATCATAATGATGTGTTTAACAGCAATGGCTGCAGCAACCACTAAGCCAGCGAAATAAGGCCAGCCATAGGCCAACAAATGACCACACCAAGCTAAGAGTAACAATGTGATGGCGTAGCATAATGCAACAATGATCACATCGTATTGACCAAAAGTAATGGCTGATGTTTTAAGTCCCAGTTTCAAATCATCTTCACGATCAACCATGGCATATTCGGTATCGTAAGCCATGGCCCAAAATACATTCGCAATGAGCATCAGCCAAGCCACAGCTGGTATGGTGCCCGTCACAGCAGCAAAAGCCATCGGTATGCCAAAGCCAAAAGCAATACCCAAGTACGCTTGTGGAATGGCAAAAAACCGCTTAAATAAGGGGTAAGTGATTGCTAAAAATGCTGCAACAAATGCTAAACCAATTGTTAGCCAGTTGAGAGTGAGTACTAAGGTAAATGCTATAGCACCTAAAGTGCCTGCAACATATAGAGCTTCTTTTGGTGTGATTTTTCCCGTTGTTAAAACACGATGTTCCGTACGTTTCACAAATTGATCAATGTCGCGGTCAAAGTAGTCATTCATGGCGCACCCTGCAGAACGCATTAAAAACGTACCCAGAATGAAAACAACTAAGATGTGTAAGTCAGGTGTGCCTTTACTGGCTGCAAAAATAGCCCAAAGTGTGGGCCACAGCAGTAACAAGGTACCAATGGGTTTGTCGATGCGCACAAGCTGAGCGTAAAGCCCAAACTTGTGGCTGACTTTATTGAAGTAAGCTACGAAGCATCCAGGCATTTTTTTCATGAATGTCAAGACGTTGGGTTAGTAAATCTGCTGAGGGCTGATCGTCAGCTTTGCTAGCTTTTTGAAATGCGGCACGTGCGGTTTTAGCAACAGCCTCGTTACCGACGACTAGCAACCGTACCATCTCTAGTGCTTCAGGAACAGTTTTAGGCTCAGCTATGCTTGAAAGCTTGGCATACTCTGAATATGTGCCGGGAGCAAAGTGACCTAAAGCACGTATACGCTCAGCAATGGCATCAAGTGCAGTCCACTCTTCAGTGTATTGCACCATAAACATTTGATGCAAGGTGTTGAACATTGGGCCTGTCACGTTCCAGTGAAAATTATGGGTCATCAAATACAAAGTGTAAGAATCAGCCAACATTTTTGAAAGCTCATCCGCAACGTCGGCACGATTTTTACTAGAAATACCGATGTCAATTGGGGTTAATTCAACAACAACTTTAGATTTTTTCATACTTAGCTCTCCAAAAAACACTAGGGTAAAGCTTGTATTCAAGCATAACACTTGATTTCAAGCATTCTTAATATTCATACATGATCGTGACAAGATGCATACTGCGCTGGGTTTAATTATTTAGGTCGAAGATGTTGCCAAAAGTCTTACCCCCTCGAGTCCGGAGTCTTGTACCGATTTGACTAATGAATCAATTGCAACCGTGCGGGGAAAGCTTTTGCGCCAAGCTAAAACGACGCGTCGGTCAGGAATAGGTTCGTTAAACGGCACGTATTTGATCAAGCTGCCATCAGTTTGATCTGAACCTGAAACTGCAGAAATGGGCATAACCGTTATGCCGACCCCAGCGGCAACCATGTGACGAATTGTTTCAAGTGATGAGCCTTCAAAGGTGCGTTGAATGCCCTCTGTGGCAACAGCAAAACGAGATAGCTCTGGGCATACATCTAACACTTGGTCTCTGAAGCAATGACCAGAACCGAGCAATAACATTTGTTGATGTTTGAGATCAGACGCATCAATAAATTGTCGTGTTGCCCAAGGGTGTGCACTGGGCATTGCCACAACAAACGGTTCGTCGTATAAGGGAATCATAGACAAACCCGTTTCAGGAAGCGGTAATGCCATGATGGCGCAGTCAATTTCACCTTGCCGAAGTAACTCTAAAAGTTTGACCGTAAAATTTTCTTGCAAAATTAATGGCATCTGAGGTGTGCGTTTAATTTGTAGTGGAACCAACTTGGGTAATAAATAGGGCCCTATGGTGTAGATAACCCCTACCCTCAGCGGACCAACTAAAGGGTTATGGCCAACTCGCGCAATTTCTTTCATATTGGCACTTTCTTCAAGTATTTTGTGCGCTTGTGCAACGAGTTGTGCGCCAACTGGTGTGACGCCAACCTCAATACCACCCCGCTCAAATATTGATACACCGAGCTCATCTTCAAGTTTTTTGATCGCAACTGAAAGCGTAGGTTGACTCACAAAACAAGCAAGCGCTGCTCGACCAAAATGTCTTTCACGAGCGACCGCAACAATATATTTAAGTTCGGTTAAAGTCATTTCTTTACCTTTTGCTCATTATTTTAAAAACCGTTAACTGAGTAGATAATCTTGCCGGTTTTGCATCCAACGTTTAATGTGTGCAGCGGCAGTTTCAGGTTGATTGCGCCTAAGCATAACGGCGGTATCGCGCGCACGTTCAACCCATAGCGCATCAGCCTGATAGTCAGCAAAGCGAAGTAATGCCACCCCCGATTGCCTTGCGCCTAAAAATTCACCTGGACCGCGTAGCGATAAATCACGTTGAGATATTTCAAAACCATCTTGTGTTTCATATAAAGCTCGTAATCGTTCACGAGCAATTATGGATAGTCGGTCTTCGAAAAGCAAAACGCAAATAGAGTCGCGCTCACCCCGACCCACTCGGCCACGTAATTGGTGAAGCTGTGCCAAACCAAATCGTTCAGCATGCTCAATTACCATCATAGAAGCATTGGGCACATCAACCCCGACTTCAATCACCGTCGTGGCGACTAAAAGCTGTATGTGCCCTGTTTTAAAAGCAGCCATCACAGTAGCTTTTTCTTCGTTTGGCAGTTTGCCATGCACTAAACCAATTGTTAAGTGTGGCAATGCAGTTTGCAAGGCCTCGAATGTATCAACCGCTGTTTGGAGTTCAAGGGCTTCACTTTCTTGCACCAAAGGGCAAACCCAATAAGCCTGACCGCCCTCTTGAATGGCTCTGGCAACGGCTGCCAAGACTTCGTCGCGACGCTGAGCTTTAACCAGTTTGGTGCGTATCGGTTTACGACCCGGTGGCAGTTCGTCAATAACCGACACATCTAAGTCAGCAAAAAATGTCATCGCGAGTGTTCTAGGAATCGGTGTCGCACTCATGCTCAACTGATGCGGGCTGAAAGCCAAGCCTTTTAAATTGAGTGCTAAGCGTTGACCCACACCAAAGCGGTGTTGTTCATCAACAATGACTAAACTTAAGTTTGCAAAATTAACCGCTTCTTGAATTAAGGCCTGTGTGCCCACCACAATTTGCGCTTGACCCGATTCAATTGTAGCGTTGACTTCACGTCGTTGTTTAGTCGTCACGCTACCGGTTAACACAACGCAGGTCACACCGACCGTTGAAGACCAAAGATTGAATTTTTCAAAATGTTGAGCCGCTAGTATTTCAGTCGGTGCCATGACAGCGACTTGATGGCCTTGCTCAACTGCCTGCAAAGCTGCCAACATAGCAACGATGGTTTTACCGCTGCCGACGTCACCTTGAAGTAGACGATGCATCGGAAAAGGGCGATTTAAATCATGCGCAATTTCTTCGCTAACGCGTCGTTGAGCGGCAGTTAAATTGAAAGGCAGTGTTTTTAAAAGCTTTGAAATAAGCCCTTGTTTTGGTTGGCTAGGCGGCAAAGGCGTCGATTGTTTATTTTGTCGGGCTTGTCGGGCTGCGGCAAGCGACAATTGCTGAGCGAGTAACTCATCAAATTTTAATCTTACCCAAGCTGGGTGCGTGCGTTCTAATAATGCGTTTTCATCATCAGCGGGCGTAGGATGGTGAATGGTTTTAATGGCTTGCGCAAAAGGCATTAAATTTAAGCCTTGCAATGTCGCATCATCAAGTGTGTCTGATAAAGTTACCTTTACAAGAGCCTCAGCAATTGCTTTGCGAATAGAGGGTTGAGTTAATCCCTCAGTGGTTGGGTAAATTGGCGTTAAACTTGCCGATAACGGGGCATCAGCCTGAGTGACTTTGGGCTGAATGATTTCTAAACCATGAAAACCCGCCCTCACCTCACCCCTGACACGCCACCGGCGACCAGGTTGCATTTGTTGAACTTGAGAGGGGTAAAAATTTAACCAACGTAGTTGAATGGTATCTTGGCCATCATTTATGTGGGCAACTAATTGTCGCCTAGGCTGGTAGGTGGTCTGGCTATCAACGATTTCACCTTCAAATTGAATGTGCTCACCCGGTATGGCTTGATCGAGCGTCGCAATACGGGTTTCGTCTTCGTAACGAAGTGGTAAATGCAAAATAAGGTCATTAGGCGTTAAAAGGCCTAGCCGCTCGAACCTGTTCAGTGACGAACGTGGCTTAGTTGTAGCCTTTTTAATGGCTTTAGAGGCGGCAGACGTTTCAGGGCTTGCAGCACCTAAAATCTCTGCCGCCTCTAAAGCCTGACCACCCGCTACAGTCCTTAAAACTGTTCTGGGTTTAGACGACGATGATGGCTTCGACTTCAAAAGTAGCAGCCTTAGGCAAACTGGTAACACCGACAGTTGAACGGGCAGGAAATGGCTGCGGTATGACACGCGACATGATCTCGTTCACTTGGGTAAATTGACTTAAATCGGTTAAGTAGAGTGTTAATTTAATAATACTATGAGCATCGCCGCCTGCGGCCTCAATGACTCGATGCATATTGTTAAATGCTTGTTCAACTTGTGCTTCAAAGCTTTCTGTCACCAACGTACCTGTTACGGGTTCAAGACCAATTTGTCCTGATAGAAACACCATTTTTCCAGCCGGTGCCACCACTGCTTGAGAATAAGGGCCGACAGCCGCTGGGGCTTTATCAGTGTGAATGATGATTTTGCTCATGAGTATTTTCCTAAATTGAAATCTATTGATTAGTTCTTAACGATAGTTTAGAGCATTGTGCGTTGATCGTTGCACATTGACCCCTGCACCCTGATTCATACACATTGATCTTACCCCTTCTGAACTTGAGGGTTCTCCGCTGAGCTAATTTATGTTGAGTACCTTTCTTGACATAAGCAGTCAACAAGGGTCGTATGCTAACAGGTCGTATGCTAACAATAAGGGCTAAAGTTGCTTTCGTGTAAGCAAAATAACCCTATTCAACGATCCAACATTAAGTTAAAAAAGAAGGTATCATATAAGTTATTAGCAATCATTCTCATTGTCATTCAGGGGTTTTTATGAAGTTTCACTCACAACATTTGT
>CALBMZ010000266.1 GCA_937896225.1 uncultured Alcaligenaceae bacterium
GGCTGCCCTAAACCTTTCGATCGTATCTGATGTTGTTTGAAAAGAGACCATTAAAAAGATAATGAATGCAGTACAAACCAATAGCCAGGCGGCTAAAGCAATATTATTCGTAACTTTACGCCAACGACCAACTATTTCAGCAGGCAAATAAACAGCACGCTCTTTAGGTAAAATTCGAGCAAAAACATCATGAATAAACAACCCTTTTTTACCATCAGATACATTTCCTTCTGATTGATTAAAAACAGGCAAGATAGACTTTAAACGACTCGGTAGTGACACTTCTTGGCGGCCACTGGTTAAGAACAGGCCTCTCAAGTATGGGTGTTCTAAATAGGGATTTTCACCAAACACAGAGTTTAAAAAGGTCTGCAACCCATTGCGAAGCCTCTGTACCTCGCCAGGAAACATAAGCATTTCAGGTGACATGCTTACACCACGAACTGCCATATCGAGTCGCATGACCTGTAAACGCTGCACAATGGTATCAATTGCGCTGTTTACAAAAAGTCTATCTTCGCGAATATCATTCTCGTCTTCAGCCAAGTAACCCATTGCTTCTTGCGACTCGATATCAGAGAGATTTTCTGCCCAATGAGTAAAACCAAAAATCTGATCAGATTTGGTCACCATGACATAAATTGGGAATCTCTTTTCAAACACGCGCATAAGATGATCAATACGCTCACGAAGTGCTTTACCTCGACTTTCAAGCAATTCGGTGTCATCAATCAATAAATCATCTGCTGTGACGACAATCACTAAGCCATTTAGGCCTTCACCAGACCGATACTTAGAAAATAACTCTGTAAGATATTGCCATTCTTCTTGTTCTTGATCGATGTTATCGGGGGAAACATAGCGTCCAGCCGTATCAAGAATGATGGCTTGGTTAAAAAACCACCAATCACAATTTAAGGTTTGTACAATTTTCTTTGTGTCAGCTGTTTGTCGCAACATACTGCTCAAACGCGAGCGAGTAATGGCCGTTGTTTTACCTGAACCAGACTCACCGATCACCATGTACCATGGCAACACATAAAGTGGGTTGCCAAAGCGTCGTAATTGCGACTGCTTGAGCATATCGATCACGGCTTTCCATTTTTTTGCGAGTGCAAACTTAAAATTGTCAGACTCACTACTTAAACGAACAGCTGCTTTTTGCGATGCTAAAAGTTTAGCCTTAGAACGAGAAATTATAAAAAAACGACGTATGGCAATGAAGCCAAAATACAAACCCAAAACACCAAAAAAAACAAAGAAAATGCCCCAAGTTGGCCATTCCATAGTTAGCGCAAAAAGCCAACTAAAAATAGCTAACAATATAAGGATGACAACGGCTAGTAAAAAAAGGGAAATTGCCTTCATAGATTCAACATTTGCGTAATACTGCTTATTTTTAGCGATAAGTCATGATTAAAAATGAATGCTAAAGCAACAATCAAGAAAATCGGGCCTAGCACCGCTACAATTAAGAAACGTCTGCGATGAAGCTTTTTTGTATTTTGACGGCCCTCTGCAGACAAAACGCGATATGCTTCAGGAAATAGGTGCTCGTCACTTGCGTTTTCAGAATTAGCCTTACTAGGGCGAACCAATTTGTAATGCGCTAACCTTAGTTTGATCAGGTCAGGGTCATTTGGGTGTTGACTATAACGACCTAAAAAACCCATAGATAAACATAAAACAAAAATCTCTCTTAGCTCATTGTCATCTCTAGAAACCGATTCAAGTTGTTCATAAAATAAAACGCCTGCTAGGCTAGTTTTAAATATTTTTTTTTGTAACATTAAGGGCCGCCAATCATGGTTGGCTTTCCAGGCAGGCAAGTTAGCGAATCGTTCATCGCACCACGCAACCACCGGAAACAAAGCTTCCCGAAACCGTTCGTGGGGTAAGTCACTGGCGAGGGCTAGCTCACGTGCTGATAGTATTAACGAATCTAATTGATCATAAACTTCTTGCGCACTTGGGTTCGCCATCTGTTCAACACTTTGAACATAAGCCATCGTTGGAACAAATAGGGAACATAAAGACATGCTCTTAACCCCTCGTAACCGCAATAATTGCTTTTAGATCTGCTGGTGCTTCAGGCCAATAAAGGGAGATATGCCCTTCTGTTGCGACGCGTTCCCATGCTTCACTAACCTGCTCAATACGAAAATAACGCGCATCTGAACGACGCGGCAAACCTTGAGGTGGACCAGACAGTTCAATAAGTTCTAAACCAGGCAAAGCGTGATCAATTAGACCTGGCAAATCAGAGGTTGCGGCCATGCGTGACGAAGCTATAAATTGCGAAACATCAAAGTCTCTTGCGAATTCAGTTTGCAGAATGAGGAAAAAGCGATTACGACTAGAGAAATACTCAGTAGGTATGGCTTCACTGAAGTACCCTTCATTTAAAGTTAAGATAATTCGATATTCTGGACCGGCAGAGACTTCAGCTAACAATTGCGTAATAATAAGTTTAGCTTTGTCAAAACAAGCAGCAATATTTTGATGATCGTAAGCAGGCATACCGTCATCTCGACCCGGTTGGCGACCATATAAGTCGAGGCGGTGTGAAAATGTGCTGAGTTCACCCACACACACACGCAATGCGCCGTATGCGTCCCAAGGGTGTACGAAACTAGATTCAATTAAGTGTGTCATTAGAGGCACTTGCCGGTTTAAAACTTGTACCGCTTGCATCATCGTTATGAAGTTAGCATCTAAACTTTCATTACCTGAGTCGCGAGGGTTTTTATATTCCTCAAGTTGACGTGCTCGACCTAACAAATCATCTCGAATGTCTCGTAATGCAGCGGTTAAATACGATGATGCGTTCACTGAGCAAACCGCAGGAACCCAATTTTGAACTAACCTGATTTGATCACTTTCTCTGACCAGTTGCGCGATAGGAAATAAGTCGTAATCATCTAAACTGCCTAATTCACCCTCAAAGAATACCTTTACGATATGCACAATGGTTGGCATCACTGCATCTGAATTGTCGCTGTATAAGTCTCGCTGCTCATTTGGGTTAGACAAAGAAGCAAATCTTGTTTGTACACCGTCAAACTGACTGGTTGAGTCAACAACTGTAACATTTGCGACAGCCTGTGAAAAACGACGAATACCAACATAGACAACTAGCTTTTCGTCTGAATCAGTCGAAATTTTGTCGAAGGAACGAGGCGAAATAATTGTGTTACCTGGAAACTCAATGTAGGTTTGATCAGACAACAAAAGTTTTAACTGTCTAATTTCAAAAGTTTTTACGCCTAAAGCTTGTTCAGACAAGCTTAACTCGCTAACGCCCCATGGGTAAGGGCTGATCATGCGCATTAAAGATTGACGGCAATAATGCTGATGCATTTCTAAATGCTGAAAATGCTGAGGTTGTAAAAAAAGGCCTTGATGCCAAAAAATACTTTGTTTAATATCCATTACTTTAATACCCTCACTGGCCTAATTTAATTGCCGCGCTAGATTCTTGTGCTGATTCTTTTAAAACATCAGGTGACAACTTAATTTCTAGGTTTTCATTACTAAGCGGTACTTTTTCTATAACGGCTTTGGCCTCAGCGTCGTAAGTCAAACTTTCGGCATTTATGATGGTTTGTGAACCCAACAGTAAACGTAACGCAAGAACCGCCGGCTCAGCCGTGTAATCTTTAGAAATCAAACCACTTGATTGAATATTTAAAGGAATGCGAAAATAACGCGCAGATGTTGCCGGCAAGAAGGAGTAATAACCCGCCAAAATGCCAACATATTTAGACCCTTGAGCTCGAGCAATTTTCAACAAAATCTTTGTATCGGGTTGAATGACATAACGATCAAGTTGTAACACACCTTTAGGTATGTTACCAGTTGCTAAAGCCTTAATTAGCTCAGCTTTATCATTGAGTAGTTTAACAAAAACTTTTTCATCATCAAACTGCCAAATACCTAAGGTTAAAGTATGCGGCTGATTTGAAAAAAAGTTTAAATTCATATCAGCAGCTAATTCAAGCAAAACACCCTCTTTTGCATATGGCCATGTTACTTTCGCTTTGGCTTCTTCTTTTTTTTCGTCGGTTGACTTAATACCCAAGGCTGAGCAACCGCAAAGAAAGCCCATCAAAAAAATAAGAAAACTGAATCGTGTAAAACGTTTAGTCATAAAGTTTGTCATAACAAAGGTGAAGCTGTATTATGCAACGAAACATCAGTAATGAGCTAAATATGCTAAGTAATTCTATCTGTTCAGGCTCGCTAACTAGCATTTTTATGCTTATTTTTTTGTTTCCAAATCATGCGAAAGCCCAAAACCCTTTTGGTAAAGTTTTAACAATTACTCAAGAAACCTTTACCAACCAAACCAAACCGCAAGTTTGCTGGAAAACCATTTTGACAGCCGAGCAAAAGTCGGTTCGAGAAGAACAAAACACGCCCTGGCTTACCCGATACTGGCAACCCTTACTTGGCGCTGCCATGGGTGCACCCATCGCTTATTCACTTACTGGCAATTATGGTGTAAATAGCCAAAAATGGATCTGGCCAACTGCTGCTGGTGGGGCTGCGGCCGGCGCAATAGCAGGACCAGGCTTCACCGCTGGCGGTTATGGTTTGGGCACGCTTGCTTATGCTATTTGGCCCGCATCTTTGCCCCTAACTGTTGGGTTGAGTTTAGTGGGTGGCATTTTGGGTGATGTTTTATGGAAGATGATCTTTCCACCTAAAAAGGTACCAGAAAAAGTGAAACCGGGTGAGTACATGTCAAACCAAGAATTTTTTATTGAAACAACCTGTACGCAGCAACCCAAAATGACATACTCACAATCTGCCTATCTTGTAAAGTACCTTTACAAGGGTAAACCCGAAACGGCGCGTGTTAAGTTTTACCCAGGGCAAAAAATCATGTTAAATACGTCAGGTCGCCCCATAGACGAAGTACTGAACCCTACACCAGACTAGCCAAAAGTTACTAACACTTGACTAGGTGTTGTCATCGATCCAAAGCAGTTGCCCTTATTTGATTTGGTCGGGTCAAGCATACGAACAGCAGGCTTACCTTTGAGCGTTACTTTCATACTGCCAGTCGTGAATTGGCACTCACCAATAAACGACCCTGAAATCAGACCACCATTTACCCCTGGCTCATCGCCGCTACTAATCGATATTTTTGAATCTAAGTTCAAGGTGGGGCAACCACAAACAAGAACCTGCGTAACGGTTGGTAGAGCCATCATCGTCATAGCAATGTTCACATAAGGAATGGGTACTGGTGGAGCAGGTGGTGCCGGTGTATTACAGGTATCGAGATAACAGAGAATGTCGCCTGCTTGAATAGTTGCTGCATACATATCATTACCCTTATTGCTTAACCTAAATCAATTTTTTTTCCATCAATGCGCACAAAACCCTGCGCTTGAGTC
>CALBMZ010000267.1 GCA_937896225.1 uncultured Alcaligenaceae bacterium
TCCAATATTTCAACAGCGGGCAACACTTTACCCTCAAGAAACTCAAGAAAAGCCCCACCACCGGTTGAGATATAGTCAACTTGATCGGTGATACCAAACTTTGCAATTGCAGCTAAGGTATCACCCCCACCCGCAATTGAAAACCCTTCAGAGTCAGCAATGGCCAAAGAAACACCTTTTGTACCCGCTGCAAACGAATCAAATTCGAATACACCTATTGGTCCATTCCAAACAATCGTTCCTGCCTTTTTCAAGATGCCTGCTAACTGAGCAGTAGTTTGTGGGCCCACATCAAAAATGAAGTCATCCGCTTCAACATCTTTAACGTCTTTGACTATTGCAGGCGTATCAGCTGCAAATGCTTTGCCTACCACCACATCAACAGGAATCGGCACGGCGGCTCCGCGCGCGCGCATCTTTTCGATAACGGCTAAAGCTTGATCGATTTGATCAGGTTCAGCTAATGATTTACCAATCGGCAAACCTGCTGCCAACAAAAAAGTATTGGCAATGCCGCCACCCACGATCAATTGATCAACTTTATCAGCCAATGACTGCAAAATAGAGAGTTTGGTTGAAACTTTTGAACCACCCACAATGGCAACCAATGGTCGCTTAGGCGATTCTAGAGCTTTACCTAAAGCCTCAAGTTCAGCCTCAAGCAATGGGCCAGCACATGCAATCGGTGCGAACTGTGCGATACCGTGTGTCGTGGCTTCTGCCCGATGCGCGGTACCAAACGCATCGTTCACATACACATCACATAAAGCAGCCATTTTGCGTGACAAGTCTAGGTCATTTTTCTTTTCACCGGGGTTGACACGGCAGTTTTCAAGCAAAACGACTTGCCCAGGCTCTACAGCCACGCCATCTACCCAGTCAGCTTTTAAATCAACCGCTACACCCAGTAATTCAGCAAGACGTTTGGCAATGGGTGTCAAACTATCTTTTGCGTTCAAAACCCCTTCAGTCGGTCGCCCAAGATGAGACGTCACCATGACTGCAGCACCTGCCTGCAAAGCCATATTGATACACGGCACAGAAGCACGAATACGCGTGTCTTCAGAAATATTGCCTTGATCATCAAAAGGCACATTTAAGTCAGCACGAATAAAGACGCGCTGACCTTTCAATGCACCCGAGCTCGCTAAAGCTGAAAGAGTTTGAACGCGTGCCATTATTTAGCAGCCATCAATGCAACAGTGGTATCAAGCATACGGTTGCTAAAGCCCCACTCGTTGTCATACCAAGAGGACACTTTTACCAAGGTACCCGAAGCTTTGGTTAAGGTTGCATCAAAGTTACTAGAGGCTGGGTTATGGTTAAAGTCGATTGAAACCAATGGCTCGGTGTTATAAGTCAAAATACCTTTCAACGCACCTTCAGAAGCTTCTTTCAAAATGCTATTGACTTCCTCAACTGTCGTTTCACGTTTAGCAATAAATGACAAATCAACAATTGAAACGTTGATGGTAGGCACCCGCATGGCATAACCATCTAGCTTACCGTCTAACTCTGGCAAAACCAAACCGACTGCAGCTGCCGCACCGGTTTTAGTGGGAATCATACTCATTGTGGCTGAGCGTGCGCGACGTAAGTCTTCGTGGTAAACATCAGTCAAAACTTGATCATTGGTATAGGCGTGAATGGTGGTCATTAAGCCTGTCACCATGCCTAATTTTTCATGTAGCGGTTTAACCAAAGGCGCTAAGCAATTGGTGGTGCATGAAGCATTTGAAATGACGGTGTGTTCAGCTTTGAGTACGCCTTCATTCACACCGAATACAACCGTTGCATCAACATCTTTTCCGCCTGGTGCAGAAATGATGACTTTTTTAGCGCCACCTTTTAAATGAGCCGAGGCTTTTTCTTTACTAGCAAAGAAACCTGTGCACTCAAGTACCACGTCAACATTCATGTCACCCCAAGGCAATTCAGCCGGGTTACGGTTGGCTAACACGCGAATTTTGTCACCGTTAACAACCATAAAATCACCCTCTACGCCGACTGTGCCTGGAAATTTTCCATGTGCCGTGTCGTATTGCGTTAAATGGGCATTAGTCTTAGGGTCGCCCAAGTCATTGATGGCAACAATTTCAATATCGTGCTTTTTACCACCTTCGTAATGCGCACGAAGAATATTGCGGCCAATGCGGCCGTACCCGTTGATTGCGACGCGAATAGTCATGATTACTCAGTCTCCAAAGTTTTTAAAACCGATTGCACTGCGGCGACAACCGCCTCAGAAGTGATACCAAAATGTTTAAACAATACCCCTGCTGGTGCGGACTCGCCAAACAAATCAAGGCCAACCACAGCACCTTCTAAACCAACATACTTATGCCATATTGCTGTAACCCCAGCCTCAACTGCAACACGAGGTATACCACGCGGTAAAACGTCAGCGCGATAGGCTGCAGCTTGGCTATCAAACACATCAGTGCTGGGCATAGAAACCACGCGAACGGGTACGCCCTGGTCGGCCAAACTGGCTTGCGCAGCCAAAGCTAGCGACACCTCAGAGCCTGTCGCAATGATAATAGCTTTAAACGCAACCGCATCTTTTAGGACGTAACCGCCGCGCTTGACTTGGCCTAAGGTTTGCGCATCACGTGGCACAAAGGCTAAGTTCTGCCTTGACAACAAAAGTGCTGTCGGGCCACCAGCCTGTACATGCATACCTAAACTAATAGGTCGCTCAACAGCGTGCAGCCAAGCCGCCAATGTTTCAACCGTATCACAAGGGCGCCAAACCGATAACTGTGGAATCAGTCGCAAACTGGCGGCATGCTCAACAGACTGATGCGTGGGGCCGTCTTCACCTAAGCCAATTGAATCATGCGTGAAAACATGCACCACACGCTGCTTCATTAAAGCCGCCATGCGAATGGCATTACGAGAATAGTCAGAGAACGTTAAAAATGTGCCACCAAAAGGCAAGTAACCGCCATGCAATGCCACACCGTTCATCACGGCTGCCATACCAAATTCACGTACACCGTAATTAATGTGGCGACCAAAAGCCAGCCCATTAGGGGTCGCCCGAACCGGAGCAGCACCCGGCCAGTCGGTAAAGTTTGAACCGGTTAAATCAGCTGACCCCCCCAACATTTCAGGCAGCAACTCAACAAGTGACGTAATGGCTAGCTGCGAAGCTTTACGCGTGGCAATGGTTTGCGCTTTGTCGTTTGTGACCTGCAACAATTTTTCAGCCTGTTGAGCGAAATCAGCCGGTAATGCACTTTGCATACGGCGCTCAAGTTCTAGAGCCAACTCTGGGAACTGAGTTGAATAAGCGTTATAGTCTTTTTGCCACAAGGCCTGCTGAGCCTTGCCCGCGTCAACATGTTGCCAAGCTTGGGCGACGTCTGTTGGCACAACAAATGGCTCGTGGGGCCAGTCTATAGCATCACGGGTAGACTGAATTTCTGCATCGCCTAACGGTGCACCATGTACTTTATCGGTACCCGCCACATTCGGGGCACCCTGACCAATAACTGTGCGACAAATAATTAATGTTGGCCGATGCTGAGCAGCGCCTTGCACTTTGGCTTGGGTAATAGCTTGAGAAACCGCCTGTGCATCATGACCATCAACTTTAGAAATAACGTGCCAGCCATAGGCTTCAAAACGCTTGGCAGTGTCATCGGTAAACCAGTCTTCGACCTTGCCGTCAATTGAAATGCCGTTGTCGTCATACAGCACAATAAGTTTTGAAAGTCTTAAGGTACCTGCTAATGAGCATACCTCGTGTGATATACCTTCCATTAAACAGCCATCACCCACGAATGCGTAGGTGTGGTGGTTAACAATAGAATGGTTTGGGCGATTAAACTCATCTGCCAGCAACGCCTCAGCAAGCGCCATACCTACTGCATTACCTAAGCCCTGACCAAGCGGGCCAGTGGTGGTTTCGACACCAGGGGTAATACCCACTTCAGGATGACCTGGGGTCAAAGAATGTAATTGCCGAAAGTTTTTTATTTCGTCAATAGACAATTCATAGCCAGTCAAATGCAGCAGTGAGTAAAGCAACATTGAACTATGACCATTAGACAACACAAATCGGTCTCGATTCAGCCAATTTGGGTCTTTAGGGTTATGTTGAAGGTGGTCTTTAAATAAGGCCACTGCAAAATCAGCCATACCCATTGGCGCACCGGGGTGCCCTGAATTGGCTTTTTGAACAGCGTCCATCGATAAAGCGCGAATGGCTGCTGCCATTTGTGTATAAGAAATAGCTGAAGAACTCATGCGGAATATGCCTTGTCAGACGGGGCAACATTAGGGAAAGATCAAGGTAAGATTCTAGCATCTAGCCATGAGGGTTTCCCGCAAGCGAGGCCCAATGCGCTAAGATTGCGCCATGAAAACCCCTCGTTTTTTTTGTTCTTTGCCTCTAGTAGCCCACAAATCCTTGGTTTTACCCCAAGAAGTGGCACATCACGTGCGCGTCTTAAGGCTAAAGGAAGGCGAAGTTTTCACATTATTTGACGGCCAGGGTCAAGAATTTCAAACACAGCTTACCGTTGATATCAAACAAAATTCAAGCTCTGCCCCTATTTCTGTCGAGCTATCAGCCGCCACAGAGGTTGATCGCGAGCGTAAAGGCCAGATCACACTCATTCAGGGTTTAGCCACGGCTGATAAGATGGATTGGGTGATTGAAAAAGCAGTTGAACTGGGTGTGCACCGCGTCATACCCGTTTCAGCCCATCGCAGTGTGCTTCGTCTTGACGAGCGTCGAGCGCTAAAGAAACACCTGCATTGGCAACGTATTGTGCAGTCAGCTAGCGAGCAATGTGGTCGCAATGTGCTCATGCAGGTTGATTTAACGTGTTCGCTTGAACAAGCTATTAAAGGTCAAGTTACGCCTGCGCATGACAAAAATAATGACATGTTATGGGTTGCCAACCCAATGGGGGCTCGCCCATTAAGTGAGTGTATTGAACAATCGGCAAAAACAATAACATCTGTCGCTATAGCGATTGGGCCTGAAGGGGGTTGGTCTGAGCAAGAGATTGCGATGTGTTTAAAAATCGCCAGCGCACAAACTATCTCACTTGGTCCCCGTGTTTTACGCACTGAAACGGCAGGTCTTGCCGCCGTTTCAATGATTGGCGCCTATTTAAACTGGTAAGTTTGAGCCATCTAAACTGGTAATGAACGTATAGATATTCTATGTATACATGTGACATGCGAATGCCTCATATATATTAAGGTCATATGCCTTAAGCATGCGCATCAGTCATGCGCATCACTCCAATTATGAACCACGCCGGGGTCAGCGTCAGGGTGACGACCCGCATTCTCAATGCCGTAGATGAATACCCTGCCGTTTTCTTGCGCAAAATCAATGGTGTCATTTAACACTTGCATAATGCCTTCCATATCTTTTTCAAGACCTTCATCAGCTGAATGAAAGGCATTAAAAATGAGCACAAGACCTACTTTTTGATCGAGCAACGTGTCGCACAAACAATCGTAAAGCGCCTCAAATTTACCAGGAATAAATTCAGGATAATCAACTGCTTTGACGACGGCACGAAACACGGCCGATCGGTTGCGGGCGCGACTGCAATCAGCCACCCCCCACTGAACACCAGCCTCAATAGCCACCGGTTCAAGCGCAACACGTAATTCTGCTGGCTCGAACGAACCACCCGACTTTAATAAACGTTGTATCTGTCGATTAACAGCCTGACTCATGTGTTATGCCTCTGCAGCCTGAGCTGAACGGGGTTGATTGGCATCAACTACTGTCACAGCCGTCATGTTTACGATGCGACGAACCGTTGCGCTTGATGTCAAAATATGAACCGCACCTGGCCCACCCAATAAAAATGGCCCAATTGCGACATTACTACCTGCAGCCGTTTTAAGTAGGTTGTAAGCAATGTTACCCGCATCGACGTTGGGACAAACCAATAGGTTGGCTGACCCATGCAAAGTGGTGTTAGGCAAGGTACGGCTGCGTAACTTTTCATCTAAAGCTGAGTCACCATGCATTTCGCCGTCTATTTCTAGCTCAGGCATGCGTTGCTGAATTATTTCAAGTGCTTTTCGCATTTTCACACCTGACGCGACATCAGATGAACCAAAATTAGAGCGAGATAACAAAGCAGCTTTAGGCACCAAGTTCAATCGGTTCATTTGTTGTGCCGCAGCAATGGTGAAGTCGGCAATTTGCTCAGCCGTTGGGTTTTCATTTACGTGCGTATCAACAATGGCTAACGTTCGCTCTTGTAACAAAACAATATTCATAGCAGCGTAGGTATGATCAACCCGACTTTCATTTAAAACTTCATCAATAAAACGCAGGTGATCGGAATACCCTCCCACTGTACCGCAAATGAGGCCATCGGCATCACCCAAACGAACCATCATGGCCCCGATTAAGGTCAGACGACGGCGCATTTCAACCCGAGCCATTTCTTTACTGATACCTTTACGCGACATCAGCTCCCAATAAGCTGTCCAGTATTGGTGAAAGCGCTCGTCTTGCTCGGGGTTTGTGACTTCAACATCTACACCTAGACGCAAACGTAGGCCATGCTGGTCAATGCGCGCCTGCAACACATTAGGACGCCCAACCAAAATTGGACGCGCTAATTTTTCATCAACAACCACTTGAACAGCACGCAAGACACGCTCGTCTTCACCCTCAGTGAAAACAATTCGCGAACGACCACCATTCCGAACAAATGCTTTCGCGGCAGAAAATACAGGGCGCATGAAAGCACCAGAGTGGTAAACAAAGCGCTCAAGCTCTTGTACGTAAAGATCTAAATCGCTAATGGGGCGAGTTGCAACACCCTCTTCCATTGCAGCTTTTGCCACAGCAGGTGCAATGCGGGTAATTAAGCGTGGGTCAAACGGCTTTGGCATAAAGTAAGTTGAGCCAAACGAGACATCGCCCGTGCCGTAGGCCGCAGAGACGACTTCATTTTGCTCTTCTTGGGCTAAGCGCATAATCGCCACCACCGCTGCTTTTTCCATACCGCGCGTGATGGTTGTTGCACCCACATCAAGCGCACCCCTGAAAATATAAGGGAAGCACAACACATTGTTGACTTGATTAGGGAAATCAGAGCGGCCTGTCGACATCACCACATCGTCACGAACCGCATGGGCATCGATTGGCAGAATTTCAGGGTTTGGGTTAGCTAAAGCCAAAATTAGAGGGCGAGGTGCCATGCGCGCGACCATTTCAGGTTTGAGTACGCCACCGGCCGACAAACCCAAAAATGCGTCGGCATCGCCAATCACATCAGCCAATTTACGGGCATCTGTTTTTTGAGCAAAACGTGCTTTATCAGGGTCCATTAAAGTCGTGCGACCTTCGTAAACCACACCTTCGATGTCAGTCACCCAAATGTTTTCAATGGGCATACCCATATCGACCATCAATTCCAAACAAGCTAATGCAGCCGCGCCGGCCCCCGACACCACTAACTTGACGTCTTTAAGGTCTTTTTTAACGACTTCGAGGCCATTTAAAAAAGCCGCAGTCACACAGATGGCCGTGCCATGCTGATCATCATGAAACACAGGAATTTTCATGCGTTCACGTAGCTTGCGTTCAACGGTAAAACATTCAGGTGCTTTAATGTCTTCTAAATTAATACCACCAAAAGTAGGCTCGAGTGCAGCAATGATTTCTACTAATTTATCAGGGTCGCGTTCGTTAATTTCAATATCAAAAACGTCAATACCCGCAAACTTTTTAAATAAAACAGCCTTACCTTCCATAACAGGTTTTGATGCCAAACCGCCAATATCACCTAAGCCCAACACAGCTGTGCCGTTGGTAATGACACCAACTAAATTGCCACGTGCCGTATAACGAAAAGCATTGGCTGGATCAGCCACAATTTCTTCACAGGCAGCCGCCACACCAGGGGAATAAGCTAACGCTAAATCTCGTTGATTAGACAAGCTTTTTGTGGGGGCAATTGAAATTTTGCCGGGACGGCCTTGCTCGTGATACTCAAGTGCTGCTTTCCGAAGGTCTGCATCCATTGTCATAATTGTTGTGTACTTTTTTTTGATTTAAAAGGGCAAATTAATTAAAAACGACTCTAGCATGATTAATGTGTGTCAAGGTAAAAACACCCCATGCGAGTCAAATATGTTTTTTATAGAATGATTAAGTCGTTTTACTTCTTTGTTGTTATCTTCAGATAACGCACTTAAATTAGCATAATCTGAGGCATTACCGTTATATTTTGCAATATCTTTTTGATGATCTGCCGGCTTGTCAACCGCTCTAAACGTAACCGCCACCAACCACCCCAACCGCCCTTTATGCCCCACAAAGAACTGACCTAAATGTGGCTCAACACCATCTAGGTCATTTAGTGCATCAACTCTAAAGCAACCATCAGGCCAATTTTGAGCCACCGCAACACTTGGCGAAAGCGTTGAAAAACACAGAGGCAGGCTGGTTTGCCTTGCCACATCAAACAACTGAGGTATGTTGCGCTGCATAAAGTTTGAACGCAAAGGCTCTATTTGATTCTCACCAAAAGCACCAATAGCTTCGATTGTGCCATCAACAAACAGCATTTCAATATTATGAATACCCAACACACTCAAACCACCGGGTGCCACAACTTGATGCGTACCCATAGCAAACCAATGCGCAAGTGATAAGTTAGGGTCGGCCCCTTTTGCCGCATCAACGCCTGCGGCTTGCAAGACTTGCATCGTGCATGCCGCATCAAAACGCCATAATCCTTTAGCTGGGTCTAGTGGAATAGGCCTAGCCCATGCACGACCCGGTTCAACGACCAACGTTAATCGTTTAGAGTCTGCCGTTGCCTCAAGCCCCTGCAAACACAGTGTCACCCCAAATTGCTGACACAATATGCGGGCTGCATCAATGTCATCAAAAGTAGTAGGCACCCAATGTGCACGCGACTCATAAAATTGTCGGTCGAGCGAAACCACGCCCTGTTGGCGTGCCCGCAATTTAGACAAAAATAAAAGCCACGGGTCTGGGTCAGACCGCCTACCCGATAAAAATGCCCGACGTGATGATTGAACCGCCACTACAATTCCTTTTTAATGGAGAAAAAAGATGTTCCCGAAACCGGCCCAACGAATTGATCAAGCAACGCCTTTTCATGCAATTGAAGTCGCAAAAAAAGCGGCTCACTTAAAACGCCAAGGTCGAGACATCATCAGTTTAGGTATTGGTGAACCCGACTTTACCGCAGCCCCGCAAGTTGTGGAAGCCATGCAACGGGCAGCCAAGCTTGGGTTAAGTGGTTATAGCCCATCGGCGGGCTTGCCTGAGTTGCGCGAAGCCATCGCCAAATTTTATGGCACACAATTTCAAGCACCCATTGATCCTCGTCGCGTTATTGTTACAAATGGCGGCAGTGGTGCACTAATGTTGGCTGCCTTGAGCCTCATTGACCCGGGCGCTGAAGTGCTCATGCCTGACCCTTGCTACCCAGCTAATGCCAATTTTATACTAGCTGCGGGGGGTGTTACGAAACTTGTACCCACCCACGCAGCCAATCGCTTTCAACTTTGCGCAGCCGATATTGAAACCCACTGGCATGAAAAGACCCGAGGCATACTCATTGCCTCACCTAGCAACCCAACGGGCACTTCAATAGCACCCGACGTGCTCAACGCGCTTTTAGCCGCTGTGAGGGCACGAAACGGCTTTGTCATTATGGACGAAATTTATCTAGGTTTGTCATACAACAATGCGCGTCAATCGGCTTTAGTACACGACGATCAGATTATTGTATTGAACAGTTTTTCTAAATACTTTCACATGACTGGCTGGCGATTAGGTTGGCTGATTGTGCCTGATCATCTCATTGAACCCGTAGAAAGACTGGCATCAAGCCTAGCGATTTGTGCCCCAACTTTGGCTCAATATGGGGCAGTTGCTTGTTTTGAAGCTGAAACATTGGCCTTATTTGAACATCGTAGACAAGCTTTTCAGGCGCGTCGCGATTACTTGGTTCCCGCGCTCGAATCAATTGGCTTTCAGGTGCCCGCTCACCCTGACGGGGCATTTTATGTTTACGTTGACGTGACTCGACATAGCCATGACAGCGGAAAACTCGCTGAACAACTGCTTGACAAAGCGGGAGTGGCTATTGTGCCGGGCCTTGATTTTGGTCCCGCACATTCAAAACACATGGCGCGCATGTCTTACACGACGGGGTTAGATCAACTTGAGCAAGCCGTAGACCGCATGAATAAGGCACTCAATCACACTTAACAGTGCTCAACGCTTCATAGGTAACGATGCCGCCAAAGACATACGGCGGCGTTCTGATTGCACACGTTCGCCGTAACCCCCATCGTTAGGGCCTGAGGCACCGACATAGCATTTCAAACCAGCTGCTTCTGAACCTCGACGTTTGATGCAATCATCTAAAATTTTGACCCCAACGCGAAGGTTAATCACTGGGTTAAAGGCCGCATCGGTCGTATGGCCCAGATTTTCAAATTTATCGGTATGTACACGAGTCATGACTTGCATCAGCCCTTGTGCCCCAGCACCGCTCTCAGCGAAGGGGTTAAAACGCGACTCAATTGCCATAACAGCCAAAACCAATATCGGGTCGATTTCGAATTCTTTACTCACTAAAAATGCTGCATCGGTTAGGTTATTAGTAACCTTCAGTGCGACCCGATACTTACGAGCAATATAACTTTCAAGTGCATCAAGTTGTGTTTCACTGATGCCATAAGAAGACTTAGCCGCCGCAACATCTTTTGCTGTGACTGGCGGCAAAGCCGCACCATATAAAGCAGATTCAGGGGGCGTACTTTGCAATTCAGGCGGGTCGTTCGGTAACACTTGCATCTGCGCTTGATCGCTCAGGTTTATTGGATTAACCCAAGGTTTTTCAGTGTGTGACAGCATGGCAGAGAAGTGACGTTGACTCGGTGCTAAAACATTTAAAACAGCCTGATGAACCACTTCCATCTTGTGACGCAAGGGAGCAACCATCACCATCATTAAAACGGCAACCATGGCAACAACCCCTAAATAAGCGCCGGATATTCTGACCACTTCAGATAATCGAGCGTAATATTTAGGTAAAAACGTTAACCTTTTAGCCAATAGTATGTCATTCATACCCTTAATTTAAAACAAATTCAGGAAACACGCCGTGCATTACAAAGATTTAAGAGACTTTATAGGTCAATTAGAACGTAACAAGCAGTTGCGTCGCATTGATACACCCGTTCAATCTGAGCTAGAAATCACAGAAATTTCACAGCGCGTTTTACATCAAGCAGGCCCAGCCCTTTTGTTTCAAAACGTCACGCATCAAAACCGACCAAACTCAATGCCCGTTTTAGCTAATTTATTTGGCACCCCTGAACGTGTAGCTTTAGGCATGGGCGCACCTAGTGTGGCCGCTTTGCGCGATATTGGTGAACTTCTCGCTTCACTGCGCGAGCCCGAGGCCCCTAAAGGCTTCAAAGACGCCTTAGCAAAAGTCGCTATGCTCAAATCAGCCCTTTGGGACATGAGCCCAAAAGTGGTGCGAGGCGCAGCGTGCCACGAAATAGTTTGGGAAGGTGATGATGTCGATTTGTCACGACTACCCATACAAACATGCTGGCCTGGTGACGTTGCCCCTCTACTCACATGGGGCTTAGTCATCACGCGTGGGCCAAACGCTAAACGACAAAATTTAGGTATTTACCGACAGCAAGTTATCGGTCGCAATAAATTGATTATGCGATGGTTGTCACATCGTGGTGGCGCGCTAGATTTTAGAGACCACTCCCTCGCCCACCCCAACACCCCCTTTCCAATTGCTGTGGCCTTGGGTGCAGACCCAGCTACCACCTTAGGTGCGGTCACACCTGTACCAGACAGTTTGTCTGAATATCAATTTGCTGGCCTATTACGCGGCGGTAGAACTGAAGTTACGCAGGCGCTTGGCAGTCAGTTACAAGTACCCGCAACCGCTGAAATCATTCTAGAGGGGCACCTTCTGCCTCGAAGCGACCCACGCGCGCAAACACCAAGCGTACCCAAAGGTGCCCCGCCTTTACCACCAGGTGATTATGAAATGGGGCTTGAAGGCCCTTATGGCGATCACACCGGTTACTACAATGAACAAGATTGGTTTCCAGTCTTTACGGTTGAACGCATTACTATGCGTCGCAACCCAATCTACCATACCACTTACACCGGCAAACCCCCAGACGAACCTGCGGTATTAGGTGTGGCATTAAACGAAGTGTTTGTACCGATTTTGCGCCGTCAATTGCCTGAAATAGTTGATTTCTACTTACCCCCAGAAGGGTGTAGCTATCGTATGGCAGTGGTTTCAATTCGTAAGCAATACCCTGGTCATGCTAAACGCGTCATGTTCGGTTTATGGAGCATTTTGCGACAATTCATGTACACCAAGTTTATTGTTGTGGTCGACGCAGACATTGACCCACGACAATGGAAGGAAGTCATTTGGGCTATTACCACCCGTATGGACCCTGTGCGCGACACCGTTTTAGTTGACAACACCCCAATTGATTATCTTGACTTCGCATCACCCGTTTCAGGCCTAGGGGGCAAGATGGGTCTCGATGCTACCAATAAATGGCCGGGTGAAACGCAACGTGAATGGGGTACACCCATTGAAATGACACCCGCCGTGAAAGCTCGGGTTGACAGTATTTGGCAGTCATTGGGGCTTTAGTGCTTGTTTTTATAATATTTTATTTTTCGTTTCGGCGCCACAACAAATAAATGAAGAATGGAGCGCCCACCAAAGACGTGACCACACCAACCGGCAACTCAGCCGGTTGGACTGTAACCCGGCACAATAAGTCGGCCAACAACACTGCCATCGCACCAAAGCATGCCGCGGCTGGAAGCAAACCACGGTGATCAGTTCCCATACGCATACGGAGTAAGTTTGGCACCACCAAACCAACAAAACTAATCGCCCCGGTTAAGGCAACAACTGGGGCCACCAACAAGGCGGTTGCGATGAGTAGTTGTGTACGAAAACGATCAACATTGAGTCCCACATGGCGAGCTTGACGTGTGCCCAGTAATAAAGCATTAAGCGCTTTAGACTCACGTTGTAGACTGATCAACACAACCAGCACCCATACACCCACCCCCAGCACCGGCTCAAGTTGAGCACGAGCCAAACTGCCTAATGACCAAAAAACAATACTGCGTAAAGTTTGATCATCACTCAGACTCATCAACAAACTGACCAGACTGATCACTAATGCATTAATCGCAATGCCTGCGAGCAATAGTTGAGCTGGCATGGGGTTACGTTGTGCAACCCACCAAGCTAACCAAGAAGCCCCTAATGCCCCTATACAGGCCGAAACGCTGGTGAAGGTGAACCCATTAAAGCCCAACCAAAGTGCTAAAACAGCCCCCATTGATGCACCAGCTGAAACACCAACCAAACCTGGTTCAGCCAAGGGGTTACGAAATAAGGTTTGCATCATTACGCCACCTACTGACAACGCAGCACCTGCAAACATGGCTAGCAACGTGCGAGGCAAACGCAGCTCAAAGAGAATCAAGGTGGTTTGAGACGCATCTTGAAAGCGGCCACTGATTAAACTCAACACATCAAAAACAGAAAGCTCAGCAGCCCCGACAAATAGGCTTACGCAAGCTAAAATACAAAGCACCAACCAGGCGCTTTTTAAAACAAATCGGGAACCAAAATTAGCGGTTTGATTGATCACGAGTAGCCGCCCGAAGCACCACCCGCCAAGCCCCTAAAGAACCTAATAGCAGGCCCGTAACACGCAACAAGCGAGATTTTCGACCAATTAAAAGAGAAGATAAACTGGCTGCAATGTAGGGGTAATCGCTCAAGAAATGAGCGCTGCGGTTCAATAAATTACCGGGTTGAATTAAAGACGTTTGTGACAATAATTGACCAAAAATAGTAGAAGGTCGACAAGAATCGGCCAAGCGGTAGGAAGCTTGAGACACCATTTCTCGATCAAGCGCAGCCTGCAACCTTAAACGCTCAATACGTATGGTTCGGTCGGTTGCCCGGTCGGCTGCGTTATCGTTCATCGGCGTTGGTTAACCCACTGGTTGAGGTTGAAGATGAACGGGGATGATCATTTGATGATGCGCTTGAGGGTTCGCTATGTGGCGTTTGATGTGAGCCTGCGGCTGAGGCCTGAACCGTATTTGAAAAAATTTGCACATCACGACGCAGTTCATCAACCGAAGCAGAAAAAGCATGTTGAAAACTGGCCATGTGCGACTTAGCACGAAGCAACATCACTAAACCAATCAGGCCATAACCCAGCCCTAGGGCAGCTAATACCCATAGGCGGTAAGGCGTTTCCCAAAAAAAGGCGACACACAAAAACGTTAAAACGGCAGTACTGAGCAGCAAAAATATAGCGGCAATAGCTGCTTGCGTAAATAAACGTAAGCTACGATCTTTTTCTTGTGCAAGCTCAAGGCCAAACAGTTCAACTCGGTTATGAACGAGCTGAACAATTGAGCCGGCGAGTTCCGAAGCTGACTGACGTAACGCCATGCCTTGGGTACCTTAGCGACGTGAAATTAAAACGCCCAATAGCAAACCCACAACACCAGCCACGCTTACTGCCTGCCATGGGTTGTCATGAACGTAATCATCTGTTGCACGCACGGCACGACGGCCTTGCTCTAACACCGCGTCTTGGGCGTCATGCAATGTTTCACGCGATTGACGTAATGAAGCCATGGCACGGGCACGCAATTCAGCCGCTTGATCACCTGAAGCATTGGCCGCATCACGCAACAAGTGTTCAACGTGATCAAGCGTAGATTTCACTGAATCAATTAAATTAGTTTGTGTTTGGTTTGTTTCTTGTGATTGCATGTTGTTTAATCTCCGTTAAAAAAAACCACTACTGCTTTGTCTCTATGTTAGCAGGTGTTAACCCTTAATTTTTAATCAACCAAGCAATCACTTCATTTTCAAATGCTCGCGCTCGATAAGCCTCATTATGATTAACCATACTCACCATAATGTAGCGTTTGCCTGATTTCCCCAAAACGTAACCTGCAGCAGCCCTCACATCACGTAGCGCCCCTGTTTTCATGTGGGCTCGCAAACGGGTTTCAGGTGACTTGAGTCGATTACGCATCGTGCCGTCGTTTCCAAGCAATGATAAAGAAGATAAAAATTCTGGCATCACAGGCGAATTCCAAGCTTCTTGCATCAGGGTCGTTAAACCATTGGCAGAAACCGCCGTTTCACGGGCAAGACCCGAACCGTTTTCAATTTTAAGGCCTGCCACATCGACTCCTTGCTTTTGTAATTGCTGTATTACCCACTCAGCACTACCCGCAACAGTTGCTGGGCGTTGACCCGCCTGAGCACCCATTGTTAAAAGCAACACTCTTGTCATCACGTTATTACTATTTTTATTAATAAAACGAATGACTTCCGATAAGGGTGGGGAGTCATGTGCGGCTATGGGCACGGCAGTGGGAGGAATGGCACCACTTTTAACCTGACCGGTCATATCACCACCCACTTCTTTCCACATCGTGCGTAGAACCCTAGCAGCAAACTCTTCTTGGGTAAACGCTAAACGATATATATCAAACTCACCACAGGAACCCTGAGCACGACCATTCACGCGAAACCGTGTTTCATCACCCCTCGTAATCATGTCGGCCCCCACTTGCGGGCTTCTTGAACACTTACCAGGCAACCATTGCACTTTACTTTCCGCATCAATTTCAGCAACGGGCGGATCAACAAAGGCACGCCATTTGTCAGTTTGCAAGTCGGGGCTAAGCACCACTCGCACCGCGCCAAAACCGACCATAAACACATCAGGGCTCGCGTTATACGGCCTGTCGCCCTTACCATCAAACGCGGCTGGGTCAATTGCCACATCTGCAAAGCGCGAACGATCAACCACAATACCGGGAATTTGTTTAATACCGCGCAACCGCAATTCACGCATCAAACGCCATAAATCTTCAAGCAAAAAAATGGGGTCACCAGAGGGTCGTAAATAAACTGGCCCACTGAGAACACCTTGTGCATCGACTTTAGCATTCGCGTCAATTAAAAAAACCGTATTCCAAACGTAGCTAGGCCCTAAGGTTGAAAGTGCGGCCCAAGTGGTGACTAATTTCATCACTGATGCGGGGTTCCGCGGTTGGTTAGGCGCTCGCTCAAACAAACGTTGCCCTGCTACATCTTGAACAACAAGAGATAAGCTGCTGTCAGGCAACCCTGTCGCTGCCCAAGCGCGAGCCAACTCTGGGGGCAGTGTCGCCAAAGCAGGCGATTTTGACAGCTGCGCGGGCGCTTTGGTTTGTTGAACCGTGCGAGATTTACTTTTAGTCGCCGTCTCAGCATAACTATTGTTGTGCCCAAAGAGTAAGGCGCTGATACAGGCTGCTATAAAAACATAGTGGCGAAAAACTAAACTGCGATCAAAATTGATCTTCATCATGACCTTTAAGTATGGCTTGGCTAAATTACGTGGGTAAGCAGGGTCTTTAATAAAATATTAAACACATATACCGTTTTTCAAAGCTTTATTCAAAGTTTTTGAACTGCTGAAATAGCATAACGAATTTAATGCCCTTTTCACTAAAAAGGGGTTTCTTGCGATTAAAATAATCGACAATAAATCATTCTTGACTATTGCATACATTTTGAAAACCCATCACGAACCCTTGAGCTTAAGTGACTTTGATTATGTTTTACCCACAGAACTCATCGCACAATTTCCAGAAGTTAATCGAAGCGGTAGCCGTTTATTACATGTTGATCAACATGGTCGTTTTGTTGATCGGTCTTTTATTGATTTAACGAACTTACTCAAACCTAACGATTTATTGGTTTTCAATAACACGCGGGTTATCAAAGCACGGCTGCATGGACGAAAAGCCACAGGTGGCGTCGTTGAGGTTTTAATTGAACGTGTAACGGGCACGCATACGGCATTAGCGCACGTCAAAGCCAGCAAAACGCCTCCCATAGGTACCGATTTAATTTTGGCTAATGCTATTACCGCTAAAGCAATGGGTCGCTCAGACGATTTATTTAATTTGTCTTTTGATCAACCCGTGCTTGACGCGCTTGATCAATATGGTGAAGTGCCCTTGCCCCCCTATATTCAACATTTGGCAGATGATGCTGATGCACAACGCTATCAAACCGTTTATGCCAAAGTACCTGGTGCGGTAGCAGCACCCACCGCGGGCCTTCATTTTGATGAAGCCATGCTTGAACGACTTCAAGCAAGGGGCGTTCAAAGCACCTTTGTGACATTGCATGTTGGGGCGGGCACCTTTCAACCGGTTCGAGATAACGACCTTTCAAAACACATCATGCACAGCGAGTGGTACACCCTTTCACCCGAAACCGTCGAGGCTGTGGCACGCGCACATCAACTGGGCGGCCGAGTCATCGCTGTGGGCACCACTAGCGTCCGTGCGCTTGAGTCGTCAGCCCAAGCCCATAACGGTCAATTGACGGCCTGCAGTGGCGATACGCAACTTTTTATTCAGCCTGGGTTTAACTGGCAAATTATTGATGCCATGGTGACAAACTTTCACCTACCCCAGTCAACCTTACTCATGCTCGTCTCAGCCTTTATTGGCCTCGACACCATGAAAACGGCTTATGCTCACGCCATTGAGTCACGTTATCGTTTTTTTAGTTATGGCGATGCCATGTTTTTAGAAAAAGGCCCTAGCCATGCAATTTGAAGTACTCGCCACCCAAGGCCATGCTCGACGAGGCAAGTTAACGCTCAATCACGGCGTGGTGAACACTCCTGTCTTTATGCCAGTGGGCACCTATGGCAGCGTCAAAGCCATGATGCCGCACGAGCTCGAAGAAATTGGCACACAAATTGTATTGGGCAATACGTTTCACCTCTGGTTGCGCCCAGGCACGACTATTATTGAACAACACAAAGGTTTACATGGTTTTATGGGCTGGCAAAAACCCATTTTGACTGACTCAGGCGGGTTTCAGGTTTTTAGCCTGCAAGGTATGCGCAAAATCACCGAAGATGGCGTTAAATTTGCATCACCCATCAATGGTGACCGACTGTTTCTTACACCTGAAGAGTCGATGCGCATACAAACCGCTCTAAATTCAGACGTTGTGATGGTGTTTGACGAATGCACCCCTTATGAAATCAAAGGTCGGCCAGCTACCCAAGAAGAGGCTGCCATCTCCATGCACATGTCATTACGTTGGGCGAAACGCTCAAAACAAGCATTTAATGAGCTTAGCAACCCCAATGCTCTGTTCGGCATTGTGCAAGGGGGCATGTTCGAAGACTTACGAGACGAGTCCTTGGCCGGCTTAGTCGATACTGGTTTTCATGGTTACGCCATTGGGGGCTTATCAGTGGGCGAACCGAAATCTGATATGAACCGCATTTTGGCGCATATCGGCCCCAAAATGCCACACCACTCCCCTCGCTACTTAATGGGTGTGGGCACACCAGAAGACCTCGTTAATGGGGTGAGTCACGGCGTTGATATGTTTGACTGCGTTATGCCTACCCGCAATGCCCGTAACGGCTGGTTGTTTACGCGTCATGGCGATATTAAAATTCGCAATGCACGCTATAAAGACGATACTCAACCGCTTGACCCAACCTGCCATTGCCATACTTGTCGCCATTTTTCACGTGCTTACTTACATCATTTACAGCGTGCTAATGAAATTACAGGTGCACGATTGAACACCTTACACAATTTATATTTCTATCAAATTATCATGGCTGAAATGCGCGAAGCAATTGAAAAAGGCACCTTTGAAGTGTGGAGCGAAACGTTTTTAAGGCAACGTTCAGCCAAATCGCTACAATGACGTGTTAACCCCTCTATACACAAAGGAGACCTAAATGTCTGCACTAGAAGTAATCGGCCCCGTTCTTGCACAAGTTGCTGGCTTTGACACCAGTTCAATCGTTGGTTTTATGCCAATTATTTTAATGTTCGTCATTTTGTACTTTTTAATGATTCGTCCTCAGATGAAACGTCAAAAAGAACATAAAGCCCTTGTGGCTGGCTTAGCCAAAGGTGATGAAATCATCTTAGGTTCAGGCATGTTGGGTAAAGTGAATCGTGTCACAGACGTTTACATTGAAGTTGAAGTCAGTTCGTTAGCAGACAAGCCTGTTGAGGTTTTGGTTCAACGTGCATCGGTGCAAATGGTATTGCCTAAAGGCACCATTAAAGGCATTTAAGTCGTCTTCGACCTTCCGCCGGCCTTAACCCTTAAGCGCCGGCGCTTTATCTTTTATCAAAGGCGCTTGCGCTCATGAATCGTTATCCGCTCTGGAAGTACATCACTGTTGTGGTTGCATTGGTAGTAGGTTTAATCTACACCTTGCCTAATTTTTTTGGCGAATCTCCTGCTGTGCAGGTTTCAAGCGCAAAAGTGACCCTCAAAATAGACCCGTCGATGCTTGACCAAGTTGGCGCCATTTTGAAAAAAGCCAACATAACAACCACGGCCTCTAATTTTGAAACCAACGGCCCAGTGGGTACGGTTAGATTTCGTTTCAAAACCACTGATGAACAATTGGTTGCTCGTGATGTCATCGAAAATGCCCTAAACCCAGACCCAGCTAACCCATCCTATACCGTCGCCCTTAACTTATTGCCTGCCTCACCGGCATGGCTCAGCGCATTGGGTGCTAACCCCATGTATTTGGGGCTTGATTTACGTGGTGGCGTGCACTTCCTGCTAGAAGTCGACATGAAAGGCGCCTTGACCTCACGTTACGACAGCTTCATTACCGACTTCAGAGCGACCCTTAGAGATCAAAAAATAACGGCAGACAGCATCGAGCGTGTTGGCAACAGTGTGGCACTTAAGTTTAATAGCGATGCCGCTCGCCAAGTTGCGTTTGATACATTGCGTAGACGCTACACTGACTTGCAATGGCAACAGCCTGGTCCTGACGCAGGCATATGGTCTTTGAATGGCACATTGTCTGAAATCGCCATTAATGCCGTTCAAGCCAACGCATTAAAACAAAACATCATCACCCTTCATAACCGCATCAATGAATTGGGTGTCTCTGAACCGATTATTCAACAGCAAGGCGCCAATCGCATTATTGTTCAGTTGCCAGGCGTTCAAGATGTTGCCAAAGCAAAAGATATTTTGGGTCGTACAGCAACCTTAGAGGTACGCCTAGTCGATGATTCTCCCGCGGCAACGTCTGCCTTAGCCGCAGGCACCACCCCATTCGGTCTTGAACGCTACCAAGATCGCGACGGCCGACCATTACTACTTCGCCGTCAAGTTATTTTGACGGGTGAAAATCTTCAAGATGCCCAAGCCGGTCGCGACTCTCAAAACCAACAAGCTGCTGTTCACCTAACATTAGATACAAAGGGTGCTCGTATTTTCCGTGACGTCACGCGTGACAACATCGGCAAACGTATGGCCATTTTATTGTTTGAAAAAGGTCGTGGTGAAGTGGTCACTGCACCCGTTATTCGCGGTGAAATTCCCGGTGGTCAGGTGCAAATATCAGGAAGCATGTCTGCTGAAGAAGCTGCCGATACTGCATTGCTTTTACGTGCGGGTTCATTAGCCGCACCGATGGAAATTATTGAAGAGCGCACCATTGGCCCAAGCCTTGGCGCTGAAAACATTGCCAAAGGCTTTAATGCCACGCTATGGGGCTTTGTAGGCGTCGCGGTTTTCATGATCGTTTACTACCGTCTGTTTGGCTTATTTTCAGCCATTGGCCTCTCATTCAACGTTCTTCTGTTATTGGCATTATTGTCTCTACTGCAGGCCACGTTAACCTTGCCTGGCATTGCCGCAATCGCCTTGGCTTTGGGTATGGCAATCGATGCTAACGTTTTAATCAACGAACGTATACGGGAAGAACTTAGAAATGGCGAGTCACCACAACAAGCCATTCAGCTTGGTTTTGATCGCGCTTGGAGCACCATTCTCGACTCAAACCTGACCACTTTAATTGTGGGTATAGCACTCCTGATTTTTGGTTCTGGCCCGGTGCGTGGTTTTGCAGTCGTACACTGCCTTGGCATTCTCACCTCGATGTTTTCAGCCGTTGTTGGGGTTCGGGCATTAGTCAATCTAACACACGGCAATCGTAAAAAAATATTAGGCCTGTCTATTGGCACGGTCTGGAAGGCAAAGGACTAACACCATGGAATTTTTTCGCATCAAGCGCACCATTCCATTCATGCGCAACGCTTTGGCGTTAAATTTAATCAGTGCCATCACTTTTGTAGCGGCTGTCATATTTATTGTTATACGTGGCTTCAATTTGTCGATTGAATTCACGGGTGGCACCGTTATGGAATTAAGTTACCCAGAAGCCGCACCCTTAGTAGAAGTTAGGGAAGTGCTCATAAATTTGGGGTATACAGATTTTCAAGTGCAAAATTTCGGTACGTCTCGCGACGTGATGATACGATTGCCACTTTTACCCGGTCAGTCATCAGCCAACCAAAGCACCACCGTCATTGCCGCCTTGCAAGCTGCAAACCAAGCCCCAGATTTACGTCGGGTTGAGTTTGTTGGCCCACAAGTCGGGCGTGAGCTTATCGAAAACGGCTTGCTCGCTTTAATGTTTGTCATCATCGGCATTGTGGCTTACTTGGCGGTTCGATTCGAGTGGAAGTTTGCGCTGGCTGGGGTCATCGCTAACCTGCACGATGTGGTGATCATTTTGGGTTTCTTTGCTTTTTTCCAATGGGAATTTTCACTTTCTGTTCTAGCCGGTGTACTTGCTGTGTTGGGCTACTCAGTGAACGAATCAGTCGTTATCATGGACCGTATTCGAGAAAACTTCCGAAAAGAGCGCACGGCCAGCGTACAAGAAGTGATTGATGGCGCCATCACACAAACCATTTCACGCACAATCATCACCCACGGTTCAACCCAAATGATGGTGCTGGCCATGTTGATTTTCGGTGGACCAACCCTACATTACTTTGCTTTGGCACTCACAATCGGTATTTGGTTCGGTATCTATTCTTCAGTTTTTGTGGCGGCAGCCATCGCCATGTGGTTAGGCGTTAAACGAGAAGACTTAGTCAAACCCATTAAGAAAGACGATACCGTTGAAGAAATCTACATCGAGTAAATACATGCGCTTAACGACTGCCCCCGGTATCTACAACCGTTTCGGCCAACAATTATGACAACAACCTCTAAAGTTTTCATTCGCACCTTCGGGTGCCAAATGAACGAATACGACTCTGAAAAAATGCTCGATATTTTGGGCACTCATAACCCAGTCGAGCTCACACAAAATGCAGACGAAGCTGACGTGATTTTATTTAACACCTGTTCGGTGCGCGAAAAAGCGCAAGAAAAAGTTTTTTCAGATCTCGGGCGTGTCAAAGAACTTAAAATAAAAAACCCGAACTTAATTATCGGTGTAGGGGGCTGTGTGGCAAGCCAAGAAGGCGCCACCATTGTCAAACGCGCTCCATATGTTGATGTGGTGTTTGGCCCGCAAACCCTGCACCGCTTACCCGAGCTCATCGAAAAGCGTCGCCGCCTTAACATACCTCAGGTTGATATCAGTTTTCCTGAAATTGAAAAATTTGACTCATTGCCCCCCCCTCGTAAACAGGGTGCCAGCGCATTTGTGTCGATAATGGAAGGGTGTAGCAAATACTGTAGTTTCTGCGTAGTGCCCTATACCCGTGGCGAAGAAATTTCACGCCCGTTTGAAGATGTTCTCACTGAAGTGGCTGATTTAGCTGACCAAGGCGTCAAAGAAGTCACGTTGCTTGGGCAAAACGTAAATGCTTATTTGGGAAAAATAGGTCAAGATGGTGGCATAGCTGACTTTGCCATGCTGCTTGAGTACGTGCATGAACTACCTGGCATTGAGCGCATTCGTTACACCACCTCGCACCCCAAAGAAATGACGCAGCGCCTAATTGACGCCTACGCCACGTTACCGAAACTGGTTTCATTTCTGCACCTGCCTGTGCAGGCGGGCAGCGACCGTGTGTTGGCAGCTATGAAACGTGGCTATACCACCTTAGAATTCAAATCAATCATTAAGCGTACTCGCCAGGCAAGGCCAGGCTTAACCGTCGCGTCTGATTTCATTGTGGGCTTTCCGGGTGAAACAGAAGCCGACTTTCTGAAAACTTTAGCCTTAATTGATGACGTTAAATTCGATACTGCCTATTCGTTCATCTATTCGCGTCGCCCCGGCACACCCGCATCAGACTTAACAGATGACACGCCACAAGAGGTCAAACTTGAACGCTTACAACGCCTACAAGCTTTGATAAACAAGCAAGCCGCAGAAGTTGCGCAAAACATGGTAGGTACCACTCAACGTATTTTGGTTGAAGGGCACGCCAAACGAGACGTGACTGAGCTCATGGGCAAAACCGAAAACAACCGAGCCGTTAACTTTGTTGGCCCTGAACGCTTAATGGGTCAAATGATTGACGTCGTCATCACTGAAGCCCGTGCCAATACCTTCAGGGCTGAAGTCAAACAATCTGCCGACTTATTCACTTAGTCATTGACCTCGTCATTTTCATATTCACATCTTAGCTGCCATATGGTCACCGCAAAAACTAAAACACCCCATCGGCAACGCGTCGAATTATCTGGTGACTCCATACATTTGGCTAATATGTGTGGCCCACTTGATGAAAATATTCGGCAAATTGCCCAGGCACTAGATGTCACCATTGCGCATCGTGGCAGCCAATTTGAAATAAAAGGTGCGCAAGCCGAAACCGCTATGGCGCTTCTTTTACAGTTTCACCACCAATCTCGCCACAACCCGCTTTCGATCGAGTCGGTACAACTAGGCATTATTGAAAAGCGCTCTGAACCTTTGGTACCAAGCCCCGACAACCCAGCGGTTGCGCCCCTTCACGACGGGGCACTCTTACGCACCCGCCGAAGTGATCTGAAACCGCGTACCCCACGTCAAGCTGAATACATTGAAAATATTTTGCAGCATGACATTACCTTTGGCACAGGCCCTGCGGGAACAGGTAAAACATGGCTTGCCGTCGCATGTGCCATCGACGCACTGGAACGCGACATTGTGCAACGTATTATTTTGACGCGCCCCGCCGTTGAAGCCGGTGAGCGCCTAGGCTTTTTGCCCGGTGATTTATCTCAAAAAGTCGACCCCTATTTACGCCCCCTTTATGACGCGCTCTACGACCTGATGGGCTTTGACAAAGTACAAAGGTTGTTCGAAAAGCAAACCATTGAAATTGCACCCTTGGCCTACATGCGTGGTCGCACCTTAAATAATGCCTTCATCATTCTTGATGAAGCGCAAAATACCACGCCCGAGCAAATGAAGATGTTTTTGACTCGTATCGGCTTTGGTAGCAAAGCCGTGGTGACCGGTGACCCGTCTCAAGTTGATTTACCCAAAAGCCAACCCAGTGGTTTGAAAAATGCGTTGGGCGTATTGCATGAGGTGCAAGGCATCGCTATGACCGCCTTTACCACCCGTGACGTGGTGCGCCACCCGCTTGTTGCGCGCATTGTCGACGCCTATGAAAAAGCCCAATAATACAAAAGCCGTGTTGCCTGTAGGTCACATTCAACCTACCCTTCAACTCAGCGTGCAGTTTGCCGAACCCGCTCAAGACTTAACGCGACAGCGCATCAGAAGCTGGGTTAAACGCACAATTGACCAAGCTTGGCTCGTCTACGCACTTGATGCGCAAGGCTTGCAGGTCAACTTAAGGTTTGTTGACCAAACTGAAGGGCAAGCACTCAATACTCAATTTAGAAAAAAACCCAAAGCGACAAACGTCTTGACCTTTGAATATGGCACCCAAGATGACGGCATGATGACAGCAGATATCATCATTTGCGTGCCTGTATTAACACAAGAAGCCATCAATCAGCATAAAACATTCAGTCAGCATGCGGCCCATTTAATTGTGCACGGTACCCTGCACGCCTTAGGTTTTGACCATATTGAGGAAGATCAAGCCCAAGAAATGGAGGCTTTAGAAACCGATATATTGGCTCTAATGAACATACCTGACCCATACTAAGCCATCTTTAAAGCCCCTATTTAGCCAAATTCAAATCAATATTTACCGCACAACAACCCTATATCAGGGTTGCCCCGCATTGAAATTACCGTTTTTAGCCTTCAGTTTCGGTTATTCTAAGCGGGTTAAAACTTTTATAACTTTTTAAATGTCAGACCCATACCCTACTATGCCTGGTTCATCGCCAGGCAAAAAACCAAGCCTAATCAAACGATTATTGTCTCGCGTCAGACGTGAGCCAGAAAATAGAGAAGGCATCGTGACGGTGCTAGATGCCGCACGAGCCCGCAACCTCATCGATACCAATGCCTACTCTATGCTCAAAGGCGCCTTAGCCGTGTCTGACATGGCTGCGGTTGAAATCATGGTGCCTCGCGCCCAGATGGACATGCTAGACGTTAATGTTCCCCTTAAGAATTTAGTGCCTCGTATTTTAGAAATGGCGCACTCTCGGTTTCCCGTGTTTGACGAATCTCGCGACAATCTAATTGGTATTTTTATGACCAAAGATTTGTTGCGCTATGTGCTCAACCCATCATTGACTTTACGTGATTTAACACGCCCAGCTGTTTTTATTCCTGAATCAAAACGAGTCAATGTTTTGCTTCAAGAATTTCGACAACAGCGAAACCATATTGCGATTGTCATTGACGAGCATGGTGGCGTTACCGGTTTAGTCACGCTTGAAGACGTCTTAGAACAAATTGTTGGTGCCATTGAAGATGAATTTGACGATAGCGAACAAACAATTTTTGCTGACGGCTTGCAAACCTGGCGCGTCATGGCCACCACCGAAGTTGACACCCTAAATGAGGCGCTGGCCTGTTCATTACCTGAAGGTGATTACGAAACAATCGGTGGCTGGTTTGCTCACACATTAGGGCGCATACCCAAGCGTGGCGATCGCCTGCAACTGAACCACATGCAGTTTGAAGTATTGCGTGCCGATACCAGGCGCGCCCTCTGGATACGCATACGTAAGTTGCCTGATACGCAAAGCACATCTAGCACGTCGTCCACAGGTTCTTCAACCCCTTCTTTGACCGTTCCCTCAACCGCTTCATCAAGCGATTAAGCCTCTGTGACGATTCTTCGTAGCCACCCTCGTGACTGGCTCGCTGCTTTGGTAGCGGGCGCGTTTTACAGCTTAACGTTTGCACCGGGTCCCCTACCACAATGGTTGCTACCGGCCGTTCAACTGGGTATTCTGGCTTGGTTAGCCCGCACCACGCTTTATGCACCCTCAGCAACGCATGCCGCGTGGCGCGGTTGGTTCTTTGGGCTGGGCGCTTTCACAGTTGGCCTTTATTGGCTCACCATCAGTATGAGTCGCTATGGCGGCATGCCTTGGGTTTTATCGGCAACCGCGTTAGTCTTGTTGAGCGCTTACTTGGCACTGTTTCCCGCCCTTGCATTAAGTGTGTCAAAATTTCTTTGCAAACCCTTCATTCATTTACTTGGCAACTCACTTACCCTCTCAGCCTCTGCAGGGCTAGGCTTCATTTTTATATGGGCGTCATGCTGGACGCTTACCGAATGGCTACGAGGCTCACTTTTTACGGGTTTTCCTTGGCTAAATACGGCTTATGGTCAAGTTGACAGTTGGTTAGCAGGCTGGTCAATTGTTGGGGGTACCTACGCGGTTGTCTGGCTCACCGCTTTGGTGGCCGCAGCCCTAATGGTGACTTTTGATTCGCAGCGCTCTATAAAAAAAATTACCCCGTATATTGCTGTAACGGCAGTGATTGTGGGCACGTTAATCAACACCATGACCTTCACGCAACCTGCTGGTGACGCTTTACGCATTCGCCTCATTCAAGGCAACATCGATCAAAGTGAAAAATTTACCCCTACGCAATGGGGCAGTGCTGTTCAACGTTACCTTGATTTGGCGCAACACAAACAGCCCGAACAAACCATTACCCCACAACTGATCATGATGCCCGAAACCATGATGGTCAAATTTCCACACGACATTGACGCTTCAACTTGGCAAAGTTTGATTGATATTGCACAAAAAGACCAAGCCACGATTTTACTGGGCTCACCTTTGTTAAACCGCCCTGCACGTCAGTACACCAACAGCATTATTGCTGTAACCGGGCAAAATACACCCGAACAGTTCATCACATTTGGTCAGGTTTTACCAAAGAACGGAAACCAAACCATTCCGCGCTATGACAAGCAGCACCTCGTACCTTTTGGTGAGTTTGTCCCATTTGGCTTTAGATGGTTTGTTGACATGATGCACATACCGTTGGGTGACTTTACGTCAGGGGTTTCCCCACAAGCGCCATTCACTGTCGGTCAACAACATATAGCGGCCAATATTTGTTATGAAGATATTTTTGGGGAAGAACTCCTCGCACCGATTCGCAGTACAGCCAACCCCTCACTGGGCGCTACGATTTTGGCAAACTTCAGTAACTTAGGTTGGTTTGGCGACAGCTGGGCTCTGCGTCAGCATTGGCAAATGGCTCGTCTACGTGCGATTGAAACCGCTCGCCCTGTAGTGCGTGCAACCAACACTGGCATGACAGGTGCGATTGACCATAAAGGTCGCACAGTGGCCTTTCTAAAGCCTCTACAGGCTGGTTATTTAGATGTGACCATACAAGGTCAAAGGGGCTTGACGCCCTACACCGTCTGGGGTGATTTACCTATTTTGATATTGGCAGGGTTTATCTTGTTAGGTGCCGGCATACTGACGGTTCGTCAACGTCGCATACAAACTAACCCAGACACACACCATGACCCCACAACCTGAACTTCAGGTACAAGCATTTGATAGCATCAACGAAATTGACCCACACGTGTGGAATGATTTAAATGCCGCCACACACCCCAGTCAAATCGGCTCATGTTTATTAAGCCATGCTTTTTTAAATGCCTTTGAGCAATCAAATAGCGTGAACAGCAAAGCCGGTTGGCAACCCCAACACCTACTCATCTCACAAGCCGATCAAGTGATTGCGGCTATCCCCCTCTACGCCAAAGGCCATTCATATGGTGAGTTTGTTTTTGACTGGGCATGGGCTGATGCTTACCAACGAAATGGTCTTGAGTACTATCCAAAATGGTTGGTAGGCGTACCCTTTACGCCTGTTAGCGGTGTTCGCCTACTTTGCGCCCCACAACATAAAGCACTGGCAGCTCAAGCTTTAATGGCCTGGGTCAAACGCAGCAAACTGTCGTCTTTACACGTTTTATTTACGGAAGCGACCGACCAACAGGCGCTTGAAACCGTAGGGTGTTTAACCCGACAACACACGCAGTTTCATTGGTTTAATCATAGTTGGCCAGATTTTGAAGCGTACTTAGCCAGTTTGACGCAACCCAAACGAAAAAAAATTCGTGCTGAGCGTCGCAAAGTTTCTCAAGCAAACGTTCAAACGCGCGTTGTTACCGGTGCAAACATTACCTCAGACGAATGGCAGTTTTTTTATCGTTGTTATGCCAACACTTACCATATGCGTGGCAACCCACCTTATTTAACCCCTGAGTTTTTTGAACAGGTCAAGCAAAGCTGTGCTGACAACTGCGTAATGGTGATTGCACAACATAACGATAGTCGGCAAGATATTGCCAGTGCCCTGCTTTGGCGCGATCAAACACCCGACGGCAAAACCCGTCTTTATGGTCGGTATTGGGGGGCACTCGAGCATATTGATTGCTTACATTTTGAAGTGGCTTACTACACCCCCATTCAATGGGCAATTGAACATGGCATAGACGTGATAGAAGGCGGCGCACAAGGCGAGCACAAGCTTGCGCGTGGATTTACCCCTGTTACCACTCAATC
>CALBMZ010000268.1 GCA_937896225.1 uncultured Alcaligenaceae bacterium
GAAAACCTCGAAAAAATACGAGGCGTTCATCCAGACTTGGTGCTGTCACCATTATTACTGGGCGCTGAGCTTTTGTCGCGGGCCATAACAGGTGAGTCAATGGAAGGCAATATTGTTTCTGAATTGTTTTTTTCATTAAACAAATCGACACCTCAAAGCTAGAGTGCGTCGCACTTCACCACTGAGTGCTTACCCATTGTCGCATAACGCCCTCTTCCTATAACGAGGGAAGGGGGCGACCGACTTTACCGTACCCGCATACCTGGTACGGCACCTGGCATAGGTTCAAGCACGTAGATACCTGGGTTAGCTTTTTCATCGGCATGCCCAGCCGCTAATACCATGCCTTCTGACATGCCAAATTTCATTTTACGGGGGGCTAAGTTGGCCACCATGACCGTATGTTTGCCGACTAAATCTTCGGGCTGGTAGGCAGACTGAATGCCAGAAAACACCTGGCGCATATTGGGTTCGCCCACATCAAGCGTGAGGCGCAGTAGTTTTTTGGAACCCTCAACCCGCTCACACGCCACAATTTTAGCGATACGCAAATCAATTTTTGCAAAATCGTCAATCGTGATGGTTGGGGCGATGGCCTCACCGCCCGGCAAATCAACGGCCTGGCCCTCAGATGAAGCCTGACTCGAATCGGCAGAGCCTTTGGGGGCCGCGGTGGCCTCAAGCGCCTCAGGTGCATCAAAAAGCTGACTCAGCAACACGGCATCAACCCGTTGCATGAGGTGCTTAAAAGGGGCAATGTGATCAGGCAATACGGCAGCATCTGCCCAAACAAACGAACGGTGTAAACCAAAGAGTTCGTGCGCCACGCGGTCGGTCAAGGCTGGCAAAATGGGAGTCAACATGACTGATAATGCTTTGAAACCGGCAATCGCACACGAGCAAATGTCTTGTAATGCCTCACGCTGTTCATCGCTGGCGTCAGCCATGCTTTTTGCAAGTACCCAAGGTTGCGCCGCATCAAAGGCTTGGTTGATTTGATCGGCCTGACCCATGATTTCACGAATGGCACGGCCGTACTCACGGCTTTCAATATCGTTTGCTACCCCTTGAGCAATGGTGCGCCAATTGTCTTCCAGTACGGCCCGGTCGCCGGCATAGTGCAACTGGCCATTAAAATGCTTGCTAATAAAGTTGGCAGCCCGACTGGCAATATTGACGTACTTGCCAATTAAGTCGCTATTGACTCGAGCAACAAAATCATCGGGGTTAAAGTCAATGTCTTCAACTCGACTATTGAGCTTGGCAGCAATGTAATACCGTAACCACTCTGGGTTTAAGCCCAACTCAAGGTAACGCAAGGGTGAAATACCGGTACCCCGGCTTTTAGACATTTTCTCGCCGCTTACGGTAATGAAACCATGTACGTTGAGTTGATCAGGGGTTTTACGCCCTGAAAACTTTAAGGTGGCCGGCCAAAATAAAGCATGAAAATACACAATGTCTTTACCAATGAAGTGAACTTGTTCTGTTTCACCTTCAGGGTCAGTAATAGCGTCGTAATCAAGCCCACGCGCTTGGCAGTAAGCTTTCAGTGAGGCTAAATAACCCACTGGCGCATCGAGCCAAACATAAAAATATTTACCTGGTGCATCAGGTATCTCGATACCAAAATAGGGTGCATCGCGAGAAATGTCCCAGTCGCCTAAGTTGGCTTCGCTTTGACCATCACCGAGCCATTCACGGGTTTTAGCCAACACTTCAGCTTGCAAGCGAGGTGCACCATGACAGTTCTTGCCAGTGGTCCATTTTTGTAAAAAGCTCACACAGCGTGGGTCAGATAATTTGAAAAAGAAATGTTCAGACGACTTCATGACAGGTTTGGCGCCAGTCAAAGAAGAATAAGGTTCAATCAGGTCAGTTGGTGCATAAACCGCACTACACACCTCGCAGGCATCACCATATTGGTCGCGCGCATGACATTTTGGGCATTCGCCTTTAATGTAGCGATCGGGTAAAAACATGCCTTTAACAGGATCAAAAAACTGCTCGACTTGACGCGTTTCAATTAAGCCCGCATCACGCAAGCCTCGGTAAATATCTTGTGAAAGTTCGACGTTTTCGGGTGAATCAGTTGAATGCCAAAAATCGAATTCAATGTTGAAGCCGTTTAAATAAGTGGGTCGCTCAGCGGCATAGCGGGCAACTAATTGTTGCGGGGTCAAACCTTCAGATTCAGCTTTGAGCATGACAGGCGCGCCATGCGTGTCGTCAGCACCTACAAAGTGAACGGTATGGCCAGCCATACGTAGGTTTCGCACCCAGATGTCAGCTTGTATGTATTCCATAATGTGGCCAATATGGAACGAACCGTTGGCATAGGGGAGGGCAGTTGTAACAAAAAGGGTACGTAACATGGGTGCACTCATTATCTAACGTCACGTGCATCGATGTCGCTAACCTGTTGGTTGTCGCCAACGCCTTTACCAAATACAGGCTTGCGTTTTGATTGTCGCGTTGTCCAGTACTCTTGAACGGAAAATTTTTGACCGCGTAAACGCATGGCCACAAACAAAATGATGACGGCAACAAGTGTTGATATGGTAAAAATCAACGCCATGCCAAGGCTAATAAGCGCCACCAAGACGAAGGCTATGGTGCGCAGAATTCGGGATAACATTTCAATCATAATGAGTCACTTCTTAAATATGCAGTTTGACTACTCAGTCCTACCATTTTAAGCCCTTCAATAATATTTGTTTTGATAGCCATGTTTGAAGGTGTAAAAAACAGATTTGGAGCGCATTTGATCTCAATCATGCTTGCGAATAAGTGATTATTCGATGTTCTGACAAGATGCGCTGTAAAATTCGCGTTTGTTGTCTTAGCCGAGGTATGGTTTCATGAGCATTAAAAGTGACCGCTGGATTCGTCGCGCAGCAGAGCAGGGCATGATCGAGCCCTTCGAGTCTGGGCAAGTTCGAGAAAATGACAAAGGCCGCATTGTCAGCTATGGCACCAGTAGCTATGGTTACGATGTGCGGTGCGCGCGCGAGTTCAAAATATTTACGAATATCAACTCAACCATTGTTGACCCTAAAAACTTTGATGAAAAATCGTTCGTTAACGTTACGGGTGATGTGTGTATTATTCCGCCTAATTCGTTTGCGTTGGCGCACACAATTGAGTACTTCAGAATTCCGCGTAGCGTGTTAACCATTTGCTTAGGCAAAAGCACCTATGCACGCTGCGGTATCATCGTGAATGTGACCCCTCTTGAACCCGAGTGGGAAGGCCACGTAACCCTTGAGTTTTCAAATACGACTCCCTTACCTGCCAAAATTTACGCGGGTGAAGGTTGTGCGCAAATGTTATTTTTTGAAAGCGATGAAGTGTGCGAAACCTCGTACCGTGATCGTGGTGGTAAATATCAAGGCCAACGTGGCGTCACTTTGCCACGCACTTAAGTAAATTGATTCAGCTAACGGAGCCTGACGCATGAAATTTCGTTTTCCCATTTATATTATTGATGAAGATTACCGCTCTGAAAATGCGTCAGGTTTGGGTGTTCGTGCTCTAGCATCGGCAATCGAAGCTGAGGGCATGGAAGTTATTGGGGTGACCAGTTATGGTGATTTAACCTCATTTGCGCAACAACAAAGTCGTGCCAGTGCGTTTATTTTGTCAATTGATGATGAAGAGTTCGAGGCTGAAGCCGGTGCTGCACAAGACACATCAAGTGCCATTAAAAATTTACGTGCGTTTATCGGTGAGTTGCGTTTTCGTAATGCCGATATTCCAATTTACTTATATGGTGAAACGCGTACGTCTGAGCACATACCGAATGATATTTTGCGTGAATTGCATGGCTTCATTCATATGTTCGAAGACACGCCTGAGTTTGTTGCACGACACATTATTCGCGAGGCACGCAGTTACGTTGATACCTTGCCCCCTCCATTCTTTCGCGAGTTGGTTAAGTACGCGCAAGATGGTTCATATTCTTGGCATTGCCCCGGTCATTCAGGCGGTGTTGCGTTCTTGAAAAGCCCAGTTGGGCAAATGTTTCACCAGTTTTTTGGTGAAAACATGTTACGTGCTGACGTGTGTAACGCGGTTGATGAATTGGGGCAGTTGCTTGATCACACTGGCCCCATTGCTGAATCTGAGTTGAATGCTGCCCGTATTTTTAACGCTGACCATTGTTACTTTGTTACCAATGGCACGTCAACTTCCAACAAAATTGTGTGGCACGCAAACGTGGCTAATGACGATATCGTGGTGGTTGACCGCAATTGCCATAAGTCAGTGTTGCACGCCATCACTATGACGGGTGCCATACCTGTGTTTTTGCGCCCAACACGTAACCACATGGGTATTATCGGGCCCATACCGTTAAGCGAGTTTGAACCTGAAAGTATTCAAAAGAAAATTGATGCTAACCCGTTTGCGCAGAAAGTAAAAGATCGCAAGCCCCGTATTTTGTCACTGACTCAAAGCACTTACGATGGCGTCATTTATAACGTCGAGATGATTAAAAATACACTGGGTGACACCATACCCAACTTACACTTTGATGAGGCCTGGTTGCCGCATGCGGCATTTCACGAGTTTTACCAAGACATGCATGCGATTGGTGAAAATCGACCCCGCAGTGAAAGTTCAATGGTTTTCGCGACCCACTCAACTCATAAGTTGTTAGCGGGTATTTCGCAAGCATCACAAATCATTGTGCAAGAGCCCGTTAATCGTAAGCTTGATCGTAACGTCTTCAATGAGGCGTACTTGATGCACATGTCAACCTCGCCTCAGTACGCCATCATTGCGTCCTGTGATGTGGCAGCCGCCATGATGGAAGCACCAGGTGGCACTGCTTTGGTTGAAGAGAGCATTCGAGAAGCGCTGCATTTTAGAAATGCCATGCGTAAAGTTGAAGGTGAATTTGGCGAAAACGATTGGTGGTTTAAGGTTTGGGGCCCTGAACATTTAACCAAAGAAGGCATCGGTAAGCAATCTGATTGGGTGCTGGGTTCAGGTGATCATTGGCATGGTTTTGGTGATTTGGCACCAGACTTTAATATGCTTGACCCCATCAAAGCAACAATTGTGACCCCAGGCCTAGATATTTCAGGGTCTTTTGGCGAAACCGGCATACCCGCTGCTTTAGTTTCAAAATACCTAGCTGAGCATGGCGTGGTAGTTGAAAAAACAGGCCTCTATTCGTTTTTTATTATGTTTACTATTGGCATCACTAAGGGCCGCTGGAATACGCTTCTGACAGCTCTACAGCAATTTAAAGACGATTACGATCGCAACCAACCCATGTGGCGCGTGCTGCCTGATTTTTGTAAAGAGCATCGTCAATATGAGCGCTTTGGTTTGCGTGACTTATGTCAGATGATTCACGAAGCCTATCGTGAAAATGATGTGGCACGCTTAACGACTGAAATGTATACAAGCGACATGGTGCCGGTTCTTAAACCTTCAGATGCCTTTGCCCGTATGGCCCATGGTCAAATTGAGCGGGTAGCGATTGATGACTTAGAAGGGCGCGTCACAGGGGTATTGCTAACGCCTTACCCGCCAGGCATACCCGTGCTCATTCCAGGCGAACGCTTTAATAAAACGATTGTTCAATACTTGAAGTTCGCATGCAACTTCAACGTGAAGTACCCTAGTTTTGAGACATATATTCATGGCTTAGGTACCGACAAACTACCAAATGGTGAAACCCGTTACTACGTTGATTGCATTGCTGATGTTTAAGGCAAGATAAATGTCGCAAGTTGATGTGGTGGTCATCGGTGCGGGTGCAGCGGGCATGATGTGCGCCGCCGTTGCGGGGCAACGTGGTCAGCGTGTGGTGTTGATTGATCACGCCACCAAACTGGCAGAAAAAATTCGCATTTCAGGTGGGGGGCGTTGCAACTTTACCAATCGTGTGGTGCGCCCCGAACATTTTGTTTCAGAAAATCGACACTTCGCCCGTGCTGCGCTTGAAGCTTATACACCGCAAGATTTTATTTCGATGGTTGATCGTCATGGCATTGCTTGGCATGAAAAGCATCGAGGCCAATTGTTTTGCGATAGCAGTAGCGATTTAATTATTAAAATGTTGCGCCAAGAGTGCGATTTAGGGCAGGTGCAGTGGCGCATGCCAGATGCCGTGCAGGCCATTGAAAAAACCGAAATGGGCTTTACCTTATCAACGTCTTCTGGCCCTCTTGAAACGGCTAAAGTTGTCATTGCTACAGGCGGTACTGCCGTGCCGCAAGTGGGGGCAACTGATTTTGGTTTAGTGTGGGCGCGACGTTTTGGTTTGAAAATTATCGAGCCACGACCTGCGTTGGTGCCGCTATTATTTGATACGCAAATGTGGGCACCTTTTCAAGTTTTGGCAGGGGTTTCACTTGAAGCGGGCCTCGATGTCGAGAGCATGGGTGCAGCTAAGGGTGGTCGTCAGGCACGCGCCGCGCATACCCCCCATTTTTTAGAAGATGTTTTATTTACGCATAAGGGGTTGTCTGGCCCCGGTATTTTGCAGATTTCGTCTTATTGGCAACCTGGCCAACCAATTGAACTGAACTTGGCCCCACAGCACGAGATGGTGGCCGCACTCATCAACAAGAAAAGTCAATCACGACAACAAATTGTTTCGGTGCTGGGTGATTTGTGGCCAAAACGTTTGGCAGAGCAATGGTTAGGGTCTATGGCCCAGTTGCGCATAGCCGAAGTATCTGACCAACAGCTTAAAATATTAGGTGAGCGCATTAACCGTTGGTCGTTAATGCCAACAGGTACGGCTGGGTTTAAAAAGGCTGAAGTGATGAAGGGCGGGGTTGATACCAACACCTTAAACCAACGAACCTTCGAAGCCAAAGCGGTGCCAGGTTTGCATTTCATTGGTGAGGTTGTTGATGTGACAGGTTGGTTGGGTGGCTACAATTTTCAGTGGGCTTGGGCCTCTGGCTTTGCTTGCGGCCAGTCTATTTAGTCATTTGCCTGATTCAGTGATTGACCTGAGTAACTACTAAGGCAAATGTCTGTGAGTTGTTGGCGCGTTTTGGTATTTGAAAAGTGAAATTAAAAAAAATAACTAAATTAATTGACGTTATCGCTTTTCGAGCTAAACTATAAATATATTGTGAAGTTTAAAGCGGGAGAGTGCGTTAAGAAAGTTGACGCCACCGAAGGCGCAATTCGCCCAGAATCGCTCAGGTACCCCTTACTGCTTTAAACGATGATTGTGGCAACACAGTCAACGCAATTCTCTGAAGAGACTCACAACGTTTAGATCAACGTGTAGTGAGCGCCGAAGGTGCAAAACGAACCCATCGCCTATTTTGACAGGTGTGAGTTCGTCAAACTCTCAGGCAAAAGGACAGGGGGGCGGCAAGCGTTTGAAGATGTTTCAACATCTTTATTATTTTCTCTTTTGCCGAGCCTGCTCTATGTCATCATCTCTATTACACACCCCTTTATACGACGCACACGTAACGGCAGGTGCACGTATGGTCGACTTTGGGGGGTGGGAAATGCCTATTCACTATGGTTCACAAATAGATGAACATCGTGCTGTACGCAAACAGGTTGGCATGTTTGATGTCTCGCACATGTGCGTGGTTGATGTTTCAGGCCCCGACGCAAAAACATTTTTACAAAGTGTTTTATCTAACGACGTTGATCAACTGAAACACTCTATTCAAGCTCTTTACAGTTGTATGCTCAACCCTGAGGGTGGCATCATTGACGATCTCATTGTTTACTATCAGTCTGATGAGCAATGGCGTTTGGTGGTCAATGCAGCGTGTGCCAGCAAAGATTTGGCTTGGCTCAACCGAGTGGCGCAACACATGCAGGTAACGGTCCAGATTGAACCTCGCCGAGATTTGGCTATTTTGGCCGTGCAAGGCCCACAAGCGCAAAACGCGTTGTCAGCCGTGCGGCCGACTTGGCAAGGTGCGTTACAAGAATTAACAGCCTTTAGGGCCCAAGTTATTGATGACGTTTTTGTGGCCTGCACGGGGTACACCGGTGAAGCAGGTTATGAAATCATTTTGCTGGCAGATGAAGTCGCGACCCTGTGGCATGATTTGTTGGCTTATGGGGTCAAGCCCTGTGGTTTAGGGGCCCGCGACACCTTACGTCTTGAGGCGGGCATGAACTTGTATGGTCAAGATATGAACGATTTAACCTTACCCTCACAAGCAGGGTTGTCTTGGTCGGTTTCACTCAAAAATATTGAACGACAATTTATTGGGCGACAAGCACTTGAGCAATGGCCCGTTTTAGGCAAACTTGTTGGCTTGCAATTACTTGAGCGGGGCGTTATGCGGGCTCATATGTCGGTTTTGACGGCGCATGGTAAAGGCGAAATTACCAGCGGCACCATGTCGCCAACATTAGGTTATTCCATCGCTTTTGCGCGTTTACCTGATGCCGTAGCCCTCGGTGATCAGGTTCAGGTTGATATTCGTGGTAAACAGGTTCTGGCGCGCGTATGTAAGCGTCTTTTTGTACGTCATGGCCAAGCCGTGATCAACCCATAATCTATTTACTTAAATGCAAGACCGGAGACCTTAATGAATATTCCTAACGACCGCAAATATGCGACTTCACACGAGTGGATCAAAGCAGACGGCGATTTAATGTTGGTCGGAATTAGCGATACCGCACAAGAGCAGCTGGGCGACTTGGTCTATGTGGGTGATGTTCGCATAGGCGCCCGTTTGGCTGCAGGTGAACAAGCCGGTGTGGTTGAGTCAGTGAAAGCAGCGTCAGATATTTATGCGCCCATTGCAGGCGAAGTGGTGGCCTTTAACGACCAGTTAAATGATGCGCCTGAACTGGTGAATGCTGACCCTTATTCAACCTGGATATTTAAATTAAAACCCATTAACCCTGACGATCTGGCCAATTTATTAGAAGCAACTCAATACCAGACGGTCGCTGAAGAGAGCTAACATTTATGTCAGTCAACCCTGATTTTGCAGGTGAGTTTATTGCGCGCCACATTGGCCCTGGTCAGGCTGATCAAGCTGATATGCTTCGTTTTTTAGAGGTTGAGTCGCTTGATGCGCTGATGGCACAAGTGGTGCCACCCTCCATACACTTATCAGGGTTACTCAATTTACCAACGCCACTAAATGAACCTCAAGCTTTGGTGGAAATCAAGGCCATAGCGCAGCAAAATCAAGTGTTGCGCAACTACATAGGCCAAGGGTACTACGGTACGCATACACCAAATGTAGTGTTGCGAAATGTGCTTGAAAACCCCGCTTGGTACACCGCTTACACCCCATACCAACCCGAGATTTCGCAAGGTCGTTTACAAGCTATTTTGAATTTTCAAACGATGGTGGCTGACCTCACCGGTCTTGATATGGCTAACGCCTCATTGCTTGATGAGGCTACCGCAGCGGCCGAGGCCATGACGTTGGCGCAACGTGTCAGCTCCTTCAAACACAATACGTTCTTTATTTCTCAGCACTGTCATCCTCAAACCATTGAGGTGGTGCGCACACGTGCTGAGGGTTTGGGTATTGACTTGGTGGTGGGTGATGAGGCATTGGGTGTGCCTGATTGTTTTGGGGTATTGGTGCAGTACCCGCAAAGCTTGGGTGCTGTGGTCGATTACCGTGAGTTGGCCAACACAGTGCATGCCAATGGTGGTGTGATGGCGTGCGCCACCGATTTGTTGGCGTTAACGGTACTGGTTTCACCAGGTGATTGGGGCGCTGATATTGCCGTGGGTTCAGCGCAACGCTTTGGTGTGCCACTAGGTGCAGGTGGGCCACATGCGGGTTTTATGGCGTGTAAAGATGCGTTTAAGCGCCACATGCCGGGTCGTTTGGTCGGGGTGTCGCGCGACGCAATGGGTGCGCCCGCGTTACGTTTAGCTTTGCAAACGCGCGAACAACACATACGTCGTGAAAAAGCCACCTCGAACATTTGCACAGCTCAAGCATTATTGGCCATTATGGCCAGTATGTATGCACTGTGGCATGGGCCTAAAGGTTTGAGGCAAATGGCTCAACGTGTGCATGCCCACACGGTAGCCTTACGAAACGCGATTGTTCCTATGGGTTTTAGCGTTGTAAATGAAAGTTTTTTTGATACTTTATGGGTGCACACGGGTACCTATACCGCCACATTGCATCAACAAGCATTCCAGGCTGGCATCAATTTACGCCCAGTCGATGATCAAAGCATTGCTTTATCGTTTGATGAAACGGTTACTGCGCAAGACGTGGCGAACTTGGCCAATGTGTTTGCGCAATCATTAGGTCACCCCGCGTCTAGCGTTACAGTGGAACATTTGGCGTGGCCTGATGCGCAAGCCTTGGCGGCCGTACCAACCGTGTTGCAAAACCACGACGCCATTTTGCAGCACGAGATATTTTCGAGTATTCAGTCTGAAACCGATATGTTGCGTTACTTACGCCGTTTGGCAGATCAAGATTTAGCGCTTGACCGAACCATGATACCGCTGGGCTCTTGCACCATGAAGCTCAATGCTACGGTTGAAATGATTCCCGTAACCTGGCCCGAGTTTGCCAATATTCACCCGTTTGCGCCTCGTGCACAATTGCAAGGCTATCAAACGTTAATCGATCGTCTAAGTCAATATCTATGTGAAGTTACAGGTTATGACGCGGTTAGTTTGCAACCAAACTCGGGCGCACAGGGTGAGTATGCTGGTTTGTTGGCAATTCGAGGTTATCACCGCGCACGGGGTGATTTGCAACGCCAAGTTTGCTTGATTCCTTCTTCGGCCCACGGAACCAACCCAGCGTCGGCCAATATGGTGGGTATGCAAGTTGTGGTGGTGGCTTCTGATGATCAGGGCAATATCGATATCAGTGATCTGAAGCGTCGTATCGACGAAGCAGGCGATCGTCTTGCAGCCTTAATGGTGACTTACCCTTCCACGCATGGCGTGTTTGAAGAGGCCATCACGCAAATATGCGATTTGGTTCATGCCGCCGGCGGCCAAGTCTACATGGACGGTGCCAATATGAACGCAATGGTTGGCGTGGCGCAACCGGGTAAATTTGGTTCAGATGTGTCACATTTGAATTTGCATAAAACGTTTTGTATTCCACACGGTGGGGGTGGGCCCGGTGTTGGCCCGATTGGCGTCAAAGCGCATTTGGCACCCTTTATGCCAGGCGTTTTAAACCCTTTAGGGCAGTTGGCTGAAGGTGCGGCCGTTGGGCCAGTTAGTGCTGCGCCATGGGGTTCAGCCGGTATTTTGCCAATATCCTTTGCATATATTTTATTAATGGGTGCCAGTGGTTTAAAACAGGCGACTGAGGTGGCGATTTTGGGGGCTAACTATATTGCCAAACGTTTGGCTAATTATTACCCCATTTTGTACACGGGGCGACATGACCGTGTGGCACACGAGTGCATACTTGATCTACAACCCATCAAGGCACGTTGCGGTGTTACGGCTGAAGATGTGGCGAAACGTTTAATTGATTATGGTTTTCATGCGCCGACGATGTCGTTTCCCGTTGCGGGTACGCTTATGGTTGAGCCAACAGAGTCTGAAGGCTTGGCCGAACTTGATCGTTTTGTCGATGCCATGATTTCTATTCGTCAAGAAATTGAAGCCATTGAAACGGGTGAGTCAGATGCCGCTGACAATGTGCTTAAAAACGCTCCACATACTGCGCAGATGCTCATGACAGGTGAATGGCATCATGACTATACGCGTGAGCAGGCGGCTTACCCCACAGCGAGTTTAAAGGTTAATAAATATTGGCCACCGGTGGCGAGAGTTGATAATGCGTGGGGCGACCGCAATTTAGTGTGTGCGTGCCCGCCGGTATCGAGCTACGCCTGAACCTATTTACACTCTTTCGTAAGTCACGAAAGAGTAGGTTAAGCCGCTTTCCTCTGGTTGCGGTTGGCGAGAGGTTTCTCGCCACTGTTTGTCATCAAGCTTAGCAAAGGTGGCGTCACCTGCAATGTCTTGGTCGATTTCAGTGGCTAATATGCGATCAACATGGGGCAATGTGTCAGCGTAAAGTTGCGCACCACCAATAATAAATACTTCGGGCATATGTTGAGTTAAAGCAAGGGCTTGCCCAATACTTTGAACGCACTGAGCGCCCTCAAAGTGAGCCGAGGCATCGCGGGTGACCACAACATTTAATCGCCCTGGAAGCGGCCGACCGATTGATTGCCAAGTTTTGCGACCCATGATGATGGGGCAACCCATTGTGGTGCGTTTAAAGAAGGCTAAGTCGCTGGGTAATTTCCAAGGTAAGGTATTGTCTTGACCAATGGTACGGTTGCGCGCATAAGCCACAATTAAATTTAAGCGATTAGTTATCATACGGCTACGGGTGCTTTGATGTGGGCGTGATGTTGGTAATTTTCAATGACAAAATCTTCGTATTGATAATCGAAAATAGAGTCGGGCTTACGCATAATTTTTAAAGTTGGGTAGGGAAACGGCTCGCGGGGTAATTGTGTTTGCACTTGTTCAAAATGGTTACTGTATAAGTGGCAGTCACCCCCCGTCCAGACAAAATCACCAACTTCTAAATCGCATTGCTGTGCAACCATGTGTGTCAGTAAGGCATAGCTCGCAATATTGAAGGGTACGCCCAAAAATATATCGGCACTACGTTGATAAAGTTGACAAGACAGTTTGCCATCTGCGACATAAAACTGAAAAAAAGCATGGCAAGGGGGTAGGGCCATATCGCCAATTAAGCCAACGTTCCAAGCTGACACAATTAACCGACGTGAGTCAGGGTTGGTGCGAATTTGTTCAACAACCTGGGCAATCTGATCAATTGAGCCACCGTCTGGCGTAGGCCAAGAGCGCCATTGCACTCCATAAACTGGCCCTAAATCGCCATCAGCGGGTGCCCATTCATTCCAAATGGTCACGTTATGGTCTTGTAACCATTTAACATTTGATTCACCCCGTAGAAACCAAAGCAATTCAATAAAAATGCTGCGAGTATGTAACTTTTTAGTGGTAACTAGGGGGAAGCCTTCGGCCAAGTTAAAGCGCATTTGGTAACCAAATACAGAACGTGTGCCGGTGCCTGTACGGTCTGTTTTGCTCACGCCATTTTCATAAACGTGACGCATCAAGGTTTCATATTGGTTCATAAGGTCTTTTATTTTTCGAGCGTTTCGTCAACAATTTCAATTGAAAAAGTCAGTTTGGCCGTTTTCATCATCATGGCAGATGCCGAGCAATACTTTTCGTGCGATAAGTTGACGGCTCGCTCAACAGCCACACGCGAGAGCGCTTTACCAGTCACCACGAACCCAAAATTAATGGCTGTAAAAACTTTAGGGTCAACTTCAGCACGTTCAGCGGTTAATTTAACTTGGCAATGGGTCACGGCATGTCGACCCCGCTTAAGTATCAGCACCACATCGTAGGCGGCGCAGGCGCCTGTGCCAGCCAGAACGGTTTCCATAGGGCGTGGAGCCAAATTGTTGCCGCCGCCATCAGGGGCACCGTCCATCGCCAACACATGACCTGAGCCGGTTTTAGCCACAAAAAGCATGCCATCAGGGCCACTCCAGTCAATTGTGCATTCCATGCCAATTTCCCCATTAAATAAAAGTATTTGTTTGATATCGCCTTAGCTACGTTTTAACATATAGAGATGAAACAATCGTATATTGAAACACCAACTTTCCGCCGTAGAACCGGTTTTTTTGATGCCTTAATCGGTGAAGTCGATGTGGCATTAAATGTTTTGGCTGGGCACGCCCAGTCGGGTCGGCCTTATCCTGCTGCCTCTTGCAATATTGAGGCCGATCATTCCTTGTCAGATACTGAAAAAAAACATTCTGCAGGGTTAATGCGAGTCAATCATGTGGGTGAGGTGTGTGCGCAAGCCCTATATCGGGGCCAAGCACTAGGTTGCAAGAGCGCGCCAACTGTGGCGGTTTTACGCGAGGCCGCAATTGAAGAAACAGATCATTTGGCTTGGTGCGGGCAACGATTAAAAGAGCTTAAAAGTCGCCCTAGCTACCTCAACCCAGTTTGGTATGCAGGATCTTTTGCGATGGGTTTGGCCGCTAGTCGATTAGGGGTTGCTCGCAATTTAGGGTTTATGGCTGAAACCGAGCGACAAGTTGAAGCGCATTTAGATGGCCACTTGCTTGACTTGCCCACCGAAGATCAACGTTCACGCACGATTGTGCTTCAAATGCGTGATGATGAAATCAAACACCGTAAAACGGCTCAGAACCATGGTGGGGTTGCATTACCCAAGCCAATACGACGCTTTATGACTTTTGTGTCTAAAGTTATGACTAAAACTGCTTATCGGGTGTAGGCAGTTAGGCGTTTGCATAGTTTGATACTAAGATAATTAATGCCTTGGGCTGTTTAGCTTCCCTGATGCTTCTTTTTATGTTGCGTTGCAATATTTATTGTGAC
>CALBMZ010000269.1 GCA_937896225.1 uncultured Alcaligenaceae bacterium
TAGTGGTTTCTGATTAATTTTCGAATAAATTTAAAAGGGGCCGTATAAAGTTGTTGTTTAGAAACACGAGCGTCTTGCCCGTTTCGGGGTCTTTGAACTGTATGCGCCTCAAGTTCTCGGGGTAATGTTGCATGGCATAAAAACCCTTGAGCAAGACAGTTATGTCGTAAACAATGCCTGTCGTTCGATCTGTTCGTTTGAAGTAAAGACGTCGCGTATTCATGTTGGTCTTTGTACGCATCAAAAAGTAGCCACCCTCACAATACATAGCGTCAAGTCGAGCGGAATCCAAGTAACCTCAATCCATGACGTAGAAAGCACCCGCTTCGATTGGCATGAAATCCAGCACGTTGACTTCGAGCAGTTTGCCGTCACTGATGTGTATAAACGCTGGCATGGCGCCACGCAGGTCGAGCAGCGTGTGCAGTTTGATTGCACCTTTAGTTTTACGAAATGGCATCCAGTCGAACAGGCTCAAGCACAGATCGACCGTTGTGACGCCCAGCGCGTAGACCGTGTTTTGAAAGTCCTAGCCGACCAGATCGGTACGCCGTAAAGCTTGCGCGCTCAACGAATCAGTTGAGTAAACGCCATCACTCGAAACTGAACCACTCAGGTCATGCGACGAACACCTACGTCACCGCCGTAGCGGTTTACTATTCGTGCAAAACAGGTCTAAGGGACGAATTCCATCAATTAGGCAAAAAGTGCCTTTCCAACATTCATGATCTAACTCCCAAAATCTCACTTCTAGGAAAGTACTCAAAAATGAAAGATTTGAATTCAAATCAGCACCAAATAAGATCTGTCTTTGAAGCATGCCAGTGTTGGCTTTCACTTAAAAACACACCGTTAAACCGAACCGTTCTGATAGAATCCAAATCATGATTATTCAAAAAAAAGGTGCGGGAAACAGTGGCCTACGAGGTCATGACTGACGTCGATTGGCTAATCGCCCTCACCCTCGCCATTACCCTGGCCGCGGCCCATTTCTTCGCCTTTCGAATTTCGACACTGCCATCGAAGACTCAAGATGTGCTGGCATCAGTTGGTGGTGGCGCAGCCATAGCCTACATATTCATCCACTTAATGCCTGAATTAGCCATGGGTGGCCGCGCACTGAGCGAACTTGATATCGCCAAATTTACACCAACACCGATAACCGAAGCTGGGCTTTTCCTGACAGCAATGATAGGTATGGTGACCTTCTTCATCTTAGACGTACGCACCGAGGATGGACGCTTATCTACGAAAATAAGCTTTCGCGTGCACTTGGCGGCATTCGCCTCAGTCAGCGCGATCTACGCCTATACGCTACCCTCGCTGGTCACGACCGGCTGGAGCTATGCCGTATTGTTCACCGTTGTGCTTGCCAGTCACCTACTGCTTGCCGATAGAGCGCTAGCACTGGCTCACCCAGCGCAGTTCGCGCATGAGACGCGGTGGATTGGCATGGCAGCGGTCGGCACTGGATTCATCGCGGCTTATTTGCTGCCACCGGCAAACGACTACATACTGGCCATCGGCACCGCGTTCCTTGGGGGTG
>CALBMZ010000270.1 GCA_937896225.1 uncultured Alcaligenaceae bacterium
GTCGTAGTCTTGAGCTCCCTCAAACCCCAGTCTAAAACCGTTTAAGGTTTTAAGTAAATCACTTCTGTAAACACTCAAATGGGAAATCATGTTTTGCGCAAGAAGCAATTCAAGATTAAGTTCGCACTTGAAGTAAGGGGCAAAACGTTGCCCCTTAGCATCTAATTTATCTTCGTCCGAGTAGATTAAGCCAGCCTCTGGATTTTGATTGATGGCATCCGCAACCCAAAACAGGGCATGTTCGGTTAGTAAATCATCATGATCCAGTAGCGCAACCCATTGCCCAGACACCAAAGTAAGCGCACTGTTAGACGCTGCAGAAATATGACCATTTTGTTCGCGGAACACCACTTTGATACGTACATCTTCTTTGGCATAGCGCTCCAATACAGTTCGCACTGCTTGGTCTGTAGATGCATCATCAGCAATGCACAATTCCCAGTGGGGGTAAATTTGATTGCGCACTGACTCAATGGCTTCAGTCAACCAATGAATGGGTGCGTTGTAGGTGGGCATAACCACCGAGATTGTTGGTCTGTTTTTAAACAACTTAATTCTGCTGCGCATAATCGTACGGGCTTCGTCTGTCAGCGTGTCGTAGCGGCGAACCCATTCAACATAGTCGTTTCGATCAAATGCGCCTGAGCCAACAGAAGGTGTGATTTGACTCGCCATGGCTACGAATTTGAATCCACGCTTGAGCCCTGCCATGCCTTCACGCTGATACAAGCGTGTTACTTTTTTCAAGGTATTTTTAAAACCACCGCTACGCATAATCGCTTGTGGCACTAACTCAGCAACGCGCTTGGCACGCCTAGCTTGATGTGCAATAAATCGCAATGGCTTGAAAATTTGCCAGCTAGTTGAGCTATAGATTGCATCGATCAAGGCATCACGATTTGCAATAATGCTGTTTAAATTGCCTATTTGGACTTCCTTGTCATAAACAGACTGGCTCAGTGTGACGATCTGCCCGTCACGATCCAACATAGCTTGGTTCAGGCTAACAGCTTGCTGCTTAAGCTCGTTTAACTCAAAACGTTCCAATTGCCGTGAACCCAACGAAGTAAAATAACTTACCAAACTTTGCTTTTCGGGTGAATTGGGTTGCAGCCAATCCAGTTTTTTACCATCTGGTACATTGTTTAGTTGCAACACTCCAAGCCCATGCGAATGCACAAACTCTACATTATTCGGATAACGTGCTTGCAGTTCTTCCCAAAGTTTCCACACACCAAAATTACGCTCACGAACATTTGTGTCGTGAAACATGACAACTGCACCAGGGGCAAGTTTTGGCAGCCATGTTTCAAAATCATGGCGAACCGCCTCGTAAGTGTGCAGCCCGTCAATGTGCAGTAGGTCTATTGACTCATCCGCAAAATAGGTTGAAGCATCATCAAATGTCATCCGCAACAGCTGAGACAATTTGGCATAGTTTTCCTGATTATATGTATTAACTTTGGTAAAAATCTCGTCAGTATATTCACCAGCATGTTCATCGCCCTGCCATGTATCAACGGCATAACATTTTGTTGAAATACCTGCTTCGACAAATGATTGGCAAAACGCAAAATAGGAATTCCCACTATGGGTGCCCAACTCAACAAATATTTTGGGTGATACCTCTTGGCTTATCCACGCTGCAAAAGGCAAATGCCCAACCCAGGCATTCGGAAACTGAAGGAAGTCTGGGCTAAATGATGCTGTTGTAATTAATCTGTCTGTAATCATTTTATAGTTTCTAAATTTTGTAGCTTTAACTCAAGCATTGGAATGCCTATCAAGCCAGAAACAACAATGCTCGATTCTTATTTAAACAAGACGGCATCGTGTATCAAGTGATGCTGTAATGGCGAGAGGGCAGCAACGGCAAATAAAAAAGTTCGGTTAAGCAAGATATCTCTTATAGCGCAAACATCACTTATTAGTACATAAAAAAACTCAACTTTACTGATTTAATGTCAAAAGCTAGGGGAATAACTTAAGCTACCCCCAACCACTTTTCATAAAAGTGGTTTGTATCATTCGTAATTTGTCTCAAACAACCCTATAAGCTCATTAATGGCGTTGAGTTCAAAATTGAAGTGCAACACTAACCTTGAGGGACCGTGTTGCGATGAATACCAAATACAAACATCTTAATTGTGAAGAGCGAACATTGATTCAGTTAAGCCTTGAAAGAGGTTGCACCCTTCGGGCCATTGCCCTTAGCTTGGATCGAAACCAAAGTTCTGTAAGCCGAGAGCTGTCGCGTAACGGGTGGTGTAACCCTAAAGCGGTTCATACTAACAAGCCTGTTCGTCCAGTATTGGCTGGTGGTTATCGAGCCGCACCTGATCAGCTCAGGGCTCACACGGCTCAAACGACGGCCCACAAGCCTGCTCGCTTGGCCATCCCTCGGATCTCAGCCGAAGAATGGTGGCAATTAATGAAGCTTGGTAGCGACTCAGCGGACGAACGTCGAGTGTGAGTGGTCCGATACGAGCACAGGGGCTGTTCTGGCGACTTTTACAGGACCTCTGCGAGAGAGGCCCTTGTTCAACTACTCCACCGTCACACTCTTAGCCAAATTCCTTGGTTTATCAACATCTGTGCCGCGGGCGCAGGCGGTGTGATAAGCCAGCAACTGCATGGGAATGGTATGCAAAATGGGCGATAGCATGCCGCTGTTGTCGGGCATGCGAATAACATGCATGCCTTCGGCAGCGACGATGCGGCTGTCGGCATCGGCAAACACATACAGCTCACCACCCCTAGCACGCACCTCTTGCATATTTGATTTGAGCTTTTCTAATAAGGCGTCATGCGGGGCCACAATGACCACGGGCATATGCTCAGTGACAAGCGCTAAGGGGCCATGCTTAAGTTCGCCGGCTGGGTAAGCTTCGGCATGTATGTAACTAATTTCTTTCAGCTTCAATGCGCCTTCTAAGGCGATGGGGTAGTGCATGCCTCGGCCGAGAAACAGAGCGTTTTCTCGTTTGGCGAAGTATTGCGACCACGCAATAATTTGGGGTTCAAGTGCTAGTACAGCTGAAATGGCAACGGGCAAGTGGCGCAAATTTTCTATGTGGCGTTGAACCTGCTCGGGTGTTAAGCGCCCTTTTACTTGCGCCAACGTCAAGGCCAACATAAACAAAGCCGTTAACTGAGTGGTGAAAGCCTTGGTTGAAGCCACACCAATTTCAACACCGGCATGGGTTATGAATTTAAGTTTGCATTCGCGCACCATGGCACTGGTCGACACGTTACAAATGGTCAAGGTTTGCGTCATACCCAATGACTGAGCATGCTTAAGTGCCGCTAAGGTGTCGGCTGTTTCACCAGATTGCGAAATGGTAACCACTAAAGTGCGTGGGTTGGGCACGCTGTCGCGATAACGGTACTCGCTCGCAACCTCAACCTCAAGCGGCATTTGGGCAATAGACTCTACCCAATATTTAGCGGTTAAACCGGCATAATAACTGGTGCCACACGCTAAGATTAATACTCGGTCTATGTTTTTAAAAACATCTTCAGCGCCTTCACCAAACAGCATAGGGCTGATGCTTTTAATATCATCAAGGGTGTCAGCAACCGCACGGGGCTGCTCAAAAATCTCTTTTTGCATGTAATGACGGTAAGGCCCCAACTCGGCTGCACCAGTATGCACATGCACCGTTTGCACAGCACGATAAACGGCATGACCTAAAGCATCAACCACGGCAACATGATTGATTTGCAAGTCGGCCACGTCGCCGTCTTCCAAATACATAATTTGGTCAGTTGTACCGGCTAAGGCGAGTGCATCTGACGCCAGAAAATTTTCATGTTCGCCACGCCCGATGACTAATGGTGAGCCTTGACGCGCAGCCACCAAACGATAGGGTTCATCACGACAAAACACGGCAATGGCGTATGCGCCTTTTAACTGCCTAGAGGCCTGCTTAACCGCTTCAAACAAGTCACCTTGGTACAGATGATTGATTAAATGAGCGATCACTTCTGTATCAGTTTGGCTCTCAAACACGTAACCGGCTTGAGTCAACATATCGTGCAGCGCTTCGTGGTTTTCTATTATGCCGTTGTGCACTAAGGCAATACGCGGCTGCTTAGGGTCAATACCCGAGAAATGTGGGTGAGCGTTATGGGTAACGGGTGCGCCATGGGTGGCCCATCGAGTATGGGCAATACCGGTAAAACCCGTTAAGTGTTCTTTTTGCACTTGATCAATGAGTTCGGCCACACGATGGGTACTGCGGGCACGTTTAAGGGTAGCCTCTTGTGTGCCAACTTGTGGCTCAATTACCGCCACACCACACGAGTCGTAACCGCGATACTCAAGACGACGCAAGCCTTCTAATAAAACCTGCACCACGTCGCGTTGCGCAACACCACCGACTATTCCACACATTTTTTAAACCCTAAAACTTGGAAAAAATTATATATAAGACTGCAATTTACTTAGCAGGCATGTTTTACGAACGCCTTGCAATGATAACCTTACCAATGTGAACAGCAATTGACTGTTATTAAATTAAACCGCTTTTTTCTTAACTGGCCGTTGCCAGTTTGCAAGCGTTACCTGCTTGACACGCGATAAGGTCAAACTGTTGGGTGCAGCATCTGTTGTCAACGTGGTACCCGCCCCAAGGGTGGCACCCGCACCAACCGTCACGGGAGCAACCAACTGGGTATCTGAACCAATAAAAGCGTCATCTTCAATGGTCGTGCGGTATTTGTTCACGCCATCGTAATTACAAGTGATGGTGCCAGCCCCGATGTTGACGCGTTGACCGATGTCGGCATCACCAACATAAGATAAATGGTTCGCTTTACTGTCTTGGCCTAAATGTGTATTTTTGATTTCCACAAAATTACCAACATGACTGCGGTCACCTAAAACCGTACCAGGACGAATGCGGGCATAAGGGCCAATACGAGTATCTGCACCCACTTGTGCATCGCTCAAGTGGCTGTAGGCTTCAATATGTGTGCCAGGGCCAATTAAAACGTTTTTAAGTACACAATGGGGGCCTACTGTGACGCCATCTGCTAGCTGCACGTTGCCTTCGAACAGGCACCCGACATCAATGGTGACATCGAGACCACACTCAAGCGTGCCGCGAACATCAAAACGGTTCGGGTCTAATAGCGTCACCCCCGCGTCAAGTTGACGACGTGCCTGCTCGGCTTGCCACAATCGCTCTAAGGCCGCCTGTTGAGTACGACTGTTAACACCAAGGGTTTCATATGCACCCTGTGGTTGTACCGTTTGAATTTCAATGCCTTGCGCCACGGCCATGGCCACAATATCGGTTAAGTAGTACTCACCTTGTGCATTACTATTATTTAGTGACAGTAGCCATTTTTTTAAATTATGGGTACGGACCACAAGCATGCCAGTATTCACTTCTTTAATATGTAGTTGTGCCTCGGTGGCATCTTTTTGTTCAACAATTGACGTCACCCGCCCCTGTGCATCACGCACAATACGGCCGTAGCCAGTTGGGTCACTGAGGGTTTCAGTCAATAGAGCTAGACCTTGGCGGGCAGCGTCTTGCAAGCGAATGAGGGTGTCAGCCTGCACCAGCGGTACGTCGCCATACAGCACCATGGTGAAGCTGTTGGCATCTTCACCTAAAAGTTGATCATTCGTTTGACGCACGGCATGGCCAGTACCCAACTGCTCAGTTTGCAACACAAAACTGATGGGGGGTGACGAACCCACGTAAGCTTGACGAATGGTGTCGGCACCGTGGCCGACCACCACCATCAACCGATCAGGTGAAAGGGTCTGCGCCGTATGTAACAAATGCGACAACATGGGTTGACCAGCAATGAGGTGCAAAACCTTAGGCAACGAAGATTGCATACGTTTGCCCAACCCTGCTGCCAAAATGACGATATTTAACATAGTGTGTTCAAGTTGACCTATCGGTCGTCGAATAGATAATCGTTTATTTTAACGGAATGTGCAGAAGCCCCCACCTTTGCAGATGGGGTTGACCTGACGTGTTCACGTAGACAGGGCTCGGCCAAGCAATCGTGAACTTAAGATTTTGTACCAGAGGGCTTGCTAGGGCTTGGTGCAGCTTTTGAGGTGAACTTGGAAGCGGGCTTAGAGGCGACTTTAGCTGCGGGTTTAGCGTTAGCTTTGGGTTGCGCAGTACCTTTAGACTTTACAGGTTGACGAGCTGCTGTCGATTTTTTGACAGCAGCTTTTTTGGCTGGGGTAACCGATGTCTTTTGAGGCACAGCTTGCGATGATTTGACAAGCTTAGCCGCCGCTTCGTTGGCAACCTGTGTGGCCTCTTGTGTGGCAGTTGCTATTTGCGAAAACTGTTTTTCAAGCATATTCCACCAAGCCTGACCGGCGGGGGGTATGGTTGCACCAGTTGTTTTAGTTTGACCATCGGTTTGAGTTGTTGGTTGACTGGCGGTTTGAGCAGCAGCTCGAGCGGCGGTTGCAGCTGCCTGTTGATTTGCTGCAGCACTTAAGTCTTGATGAGCTTGCGCAGCTTGTTCTGCTTGCGCTTTAGCATTGGCGGCCGACTGAGCGCTGGGCATCATACCTAATGCCGCTTCCAACGGCGATTGACCTGACACGGGGGGTTGAGTGGGTACTTCGCCTGAAGCGGCAGCACTGCCTTGGCTGGCTTGTGCTGACCAAGCCTTTTGCATAGTTTGTGAGGCTTCGTTGGCTTGAGCCCCCATTGCGGCAAACGATTTCAAGGTTTGAATGGTGGCCAATTGCACCTCTAACCCTTGTATCGTACTGGTCAACATAGACAAATTCAGTTTTAACCAGTTCTCAACGACTTTCAACTCACTGATGCGTCGCTCAATGTCTTCTGGGTTCAGCGCTTGGGCAAAGTTAAGGCCACCACCCATGCCACCTATGCCACCTGCTGAAGCATCGCTAGGTGTTTGAGCCGACATACCCGCCATAGCATGGCGCATCATTTCCATACTGGCGAGCAAAGGGTTGTTTGCGGAGTCTGCGCCACCTTGACCAAAATTTGGCATCATAAAGGGATTGAAAGCATTATTCGTCATGATGGGGCTCACTTAATTTTAAAATTGAATCACTAATATTTAGATCATACGAGATTATCTGCGAAAATAGAACCTATGCATATTGATCTGCCGCCTTCCATTCCCTTAAAAGACCTTGAGTCGGCCATTAACTATTGGCGGTCTAAAAGCCCATCGGTGGGTGAAGAGTGTCGTCTTTGCGCCGAAGCCGCGGCCTTGGCAACACCCTACGCTTTAATGATTCTCGGGCACCAAGAAAGCGTTAGCATTGAAAACTTATCTGACACATCACGAGCCGCTATGTTGGCTTGGTACCAAGCGGTTCAACGTGTTTGAACGATAACCGGTGTCATGCTGATAGCAAGCGTTACAGACGTTTAGGTTATTTAAGACCGGGCCCCACCGGGTACACACACCGAAAACCCACGTACACTGCATAAAAATCAGCCGCTTTGTACTGCATGCCATCACGCTTCATTTTCTGTGGCCCGTACCACCAAGAACCCCCTGCCGTGAGCCGATCTTTACCTTGTGCATCGGCCAACCATTCCCAAACATTGGCGCCCATGTCAAACAGACCATTCACACCGGCCGGAAAACTGGCAACGGGTGCGTGTTCTGCCCAACCGTCTGATCCCCCTACTGTATTCGCACCCGAGCCACTTGAACCGGTGGGGTACGCATACATTTGACCCTTTACAAAAGGTGCAGGGGGGTTTGAGCGTTGTTCAGTGTAGGCCGCTTGTGACCATTGCAATTGGGTGGGCAAAGTGCCGCCCTGGTGCTTGCAATAGGCTTGGGCTTCAAACCAAGAAATATGCACGGCTGGCTCTTGCATCGATAAAGGCTTTGAACCGTAAGGGGTACGAAATGTCCAACCTGGTCGTTGTTCCCAACCAAAACGATATTCGTAACCACCACCCTTTTGCTCAGCCTCAGTCACTAGATTGGTTTGTTTAGCAAAGTCAGTAAAGGCTGCAATGGTGACTTCTGTCTGATCTATTGCGAAGGCATCAGGGCCTTGAGCAATGATTGTTTTGGCTGAAAGATTTGATGATGGCACATTTTGAGGCTGCGCTAAACTGCTTGTCATACAAAATGTAAAGCTAACAATTGATATGAAAAGGCAATAACTTTTCATGATAAAACCTATTGATTAAGTGTTTAGATTCATCTAATTTTTAGATGAAAACTTCGCCGAGTAGGGAAAGTAATATTTCATGTATTTCTAATTTATTGAGGTGCTCAGATACTTCCATTTAGCTGTTTTTAATTTAGTTTTAATTGGGTTTTAGTTCAGCAACGCCTTAATATCATGCGCAATCGCTGCTGCGCCGGCTTGGTGACTGAGGAGCACTCTTGGCTTACCGTCTTGATCAAGCAAATAAAAAGATGTGCTGTGGTCCATCGTGTAATTGCCACCTGGCAAGGGTGATTTGGCGTAAAAAGCTTTGAATGATGAGGCGGTTTGATTGAGCTGCTGCGGGCTGCCCACTAATCCTTTAAAGTCTGGGCTGAAGGCGGCTAAATAGCTGCTTAATACGGTTGGGTTATCGCGTTCAGGGTCAACGGTAATCATCAATACTTGTACATTTTCAGCGTCCTGGCCAACCAACCTTAACGCTTCGCTGACTTCAGACAAGGCAGCAGGGCAAATATCGGGACATTGAGTAAAGCCAAAAAAAACCAGTTGCAGTTGCTTAGGGTAACTTTTTGCGTCTCGCATGACGCCTGACGTGTCAGGCATCGTCCAGTTTTCGCCTAAATTGGTACCGGTGATGTCGCTGCCCATAAATTTAGTCGGTGAGGGATCACAGGCTGACAACAAACCAACAGCTAACAAAAGAATCAGGCCATTAATAAGCTTCATAAAATAGGTACGAAGGCGTTGAGGCATAACCCTACTCATGGTGTAATAAACCAATGATCAAGTAGTAAGGCTGCAAACAATAATGACAAGTAAATAATGGAATACTTGAACAGTTGCTTAGACAATTCATCACTGTAATTTTTATATAACTTCCATGCCAACCAAATAAACCAACCGCCCAGCAACCAGGCTGAGGCTAAATATAGCCAGCCGTTCATGCGCATCACGAAAGGTAAAGTCGTCGTGGCGAGCAAAGCAACGCTATAGAGCAAGATATGCAAGCGTGTAAATTGTTGGCCGTGCGTGACGGGCAACATAGGTAGCCCTGATTTTTCGTAATCTTTATTACGGTATAGAGCCAGTGCCCAGAAATGGGGGGGCGTCCAGACAAAAATAATTAAGACCAATAACCAAGCCTCAGCCGGCACACTGTCGGCCACTGCAGCCCAACCTAGGGCCGGTGGCATAGCCCCAGACAAACCACCAATCACAATATTTTGTGAAGTGCGCGGCTTAAGAAACATGGTGTAAATAATGGCGTACCCGACAAACGTTGCAAAGGTGAGCCACATCGTGAGGGAGTTCACCCAGTAATACAGCACAAACATACCCACACCACCTAACAGGCTTGACATGGCAAAAACGTGGTGCGAAGCTATGGCGCCTTGTGCCGTGGCGCGCTGTGCCGTTCGCGTCATGCGGGCGTCGACTTGCTGTTCGATTAAACAATTCATAGCAAAGGCTGCAGCAGCCAACAACCAAATACCGACTGTTGCCGCCACCACGGTTTTGAGCTCAGGTAAGCCTGGGGTAGCTAAAAACATACCAATAACTGCGCAAAAAACGGCTAACTGCGTGACTCGCGGTTTAGTCAGCACCCAATATTGGCGGCATATATTTTCTGGTGGGGCGATAGCAGTTGTCATGTATTCATTTTATGCTGACTTAACCATACGTGTTGGCAAATTAACGCTTTAACTCTTTAAGCTGACATACCCTTAGTGCGAGTCGGACGTGCGGGTTGAATACCCGCTGTACGCACCATAAGTGTAATCGTTGCAATGACTAAACCTGCCGCACCCGCACTGTGCAGTAAGGCGATGAGTAATGGCCATTGAAAAAATATGGTGGTGAGCCCAGTGAACAACTGTGCCACCAACAATGCCCAAACCAAATGAGAAGGGCCTCTTAAGGCAGGGTCTTTGCGTAAGTGCCATGCCAAAGTGCCCAAGTAGGCCAAGATCACGAATGCAAAATTACGATGCACCCAATGAATAGCAGTCAGGGCATTTTGTGAAATGGCGTCGCCATTAGACATTTCACCTAGTGCGCGCACCATTGAAAAACCATTTTTAAAATCCATCGGTGGCACCCAACTGCCGTGACAGGTTGGGAAATCCATGCAGGCTAAGGCGGCGTAGTTGGTACTCACCCACCCGCCTAAACCAATTTGCATGAATAGCAAAAATACAGCGCCTGCGACCCATCCAACGTATTTTTTACTTTTGGGTTGTATCGGTAGATGTGTTTTTTCACGGGCTGCCAACCATGTCATTAAGGCAAGCAACGTCATACCACCTAATAAATGAATGGTCACAATGATAGGCATGAGCTTAAGTGTGACGGTCCATGCGCCGAAAGCGCCTTGTATGCAAACTGCAATAAATGTTACCCAAGCGAGTGTTGGGGCTCTACCCAAAATGTTGCGCCATCGCCAAGCCATGACACCTATTGAAAGAATCAACAAGCCCAGTAAGGCACCCACATATCGATGAATCATTTCGATCCAAGCTTTGGGTATGGTGACAGGGCCATCAGGCAACACTTCAACGGCAGCTTTTATTTCGGGCATAGCACCAATTGGGGTGACTTTACCGTAGCAACCCGGCCAATCAGGGCATCCTAAACCTGAATCACTTAGGCGTACAAACACCCCAAAAATAATTAGGTCTAGAGTGATGAACCAAGTTAAAAAAACAATCCTACGATACCGTGCGATTCGTTTTTCTTCAATTGTTACAGGCACTGTGGCAGCATTCAACACGGTATTAACCTATTCTAGAAGAGTGAAGTAATTTACCAATATCTTTACGTAGTTGAATCGGGTCAGTTTCACGGGGATACTGCAAGATTAAATTGCCTATCGGGTCTATCATCCACATGCTTTCAGCCAGGCCTGCAGCGGTTTCAAGTTGACCGAGAGGAACCGGCAAGTAACGCGCCAAGGTAGCGGGGTCAGCCCGCACAATGACGGTACCCACATAAGCATCGAGCACTTTTTGAGGTACGGGCAAATTGTCGGTAACAAACCAAACACGACGAATACGATCAACGTTTTTACCGTTCATGGCATGTGTATTTCTCAGAATAAATAATTTTTTAGCGCATGCGTCGTCGCAACCACCGCTATCGGCAGTAACCAATAACCACTGACCTTTAAGACTCTTTAAGTCAAATGGCTCACCATTAAGCGTCGTCAAAGGCAACTCTGTTGCTGAGGGCATAGGTCGTTGTGGTTCAATCAACTGCCCATAATTTGTGTTGCCATCTGGGCGCCATTGCGGGTTGTAATACACCAAAAGCGCGGCTATTACAGGCGACAAACTAAGTAATAAAACCATTATTAACGGTTTCATGGTGCGCTTCTTAGGCGGCTCGTTTGGCGTTGTGGGTGTTGATGCTTGCTCGACTGATTGTGTCATGGCTTTAAATGTTGAGAAAGGGTTCTATCGATGATCGATTGGTGCTGTATAGATGCATAAAAGTTTACTCACTGTCGCTCGTATACTTTTTAATTCAACGCATACACTCACCTGTTACTTTTCTGACTAGTTTGTATACTGATAGGCATTGCTTTTGTTACTGCCATTCATTATATAAACTTCTATATTTTGGCATGTTTTAAGCCGCGCCATCCTAATACTAGTGCTGCGATTATGGCAATCGCAGCAAAAACAAACCATTGCATGGCGTAACCTTTATTGGTGTCGGAGTCTATGGAAGGCCCAGCCCATTGCCGAACCAAACCATCTGGTGAAGACGAAGTTTGTTTTAATACAATCGGTAATAATTTTAACCCTGTGGCTTGTGCCAACACATCGAGCTGCAAGTTTTGTAAGGTTGGTAATTGCCTTACATCAGCCTCAATGATTTGTGGGGTTTGTGTCTCGTTTTGGGTATTTAGAGTCTTCGTAAACGCTGACAAAGGCGCCATATTTAAGGTGGGGTCAGCTTTTAACTCAAATAAGCGTGGAACATGAGGCGTCATTTCTCCTATAACCTGTTCGAGGCTTGTGGCTGTTTTTATTGATAACTGAAGTGGTTGCTGAGAAGGCAGTTGAGAAACCTTACCGTTTAATAACGCATCGCTTTGAGGCTTTGTGTTCGCGTTTGAAGTCGATGTGACGGTTTGATTAGACGCTACATCTGAGGCCAAAGGTGCAATTAATCTTGGCAACCAGCCTCTGAGCACCAACACAGCACTACCGTCTGTATTGACAAAGGGGGTGGCTACCCAGTAGCCAGGGCGCCCGTCTAGGTTTCGGTTGTCAAGCAAAACCGTAAATTGCGTTGCCCAATGACCCTCGACCTTGGCTGATCGCCAATCAATTAAATCAGCTTGTGGTGTGTTTGAACTGAGTTTAATGGGGAGGTGTGCCCGCCCAGCTTCAATTGACTGGGCAATAGCAATTCTTTCATCAGCCCGACTCAGCTGCCAGCGACCTAATGATATACATACCATCCCCACAATGAGCAACAGTAAGACGCCAACAATAATTTTTTTATGTGAAGGAGGCTTACGTTCAGGGGAGACTACTTCAAATTGGGTCATAGGTGCGTTATGATTTAACGTAAATTCTAAAGGTTCAATATGCGTATTGCTGTCATCATCATATTTTTGACTATTTTAGCGAGCCTCGGTTCAGCGCTTTTTTATTTGATGCGTGACAAAGGTGCGAGCAATCGAACCGTAAATGCCTTGACGGTTCGTATTGGCTTATCAGTGCTACTGTTTATATGCCTATTAGCCGCCAATTATTTCGGCTTAATTAGCGCAACAGGCTTCAAGCCATAATGATGCAATCTTTCGCTAACCCTTAGTGCCTTGAACCTATTGATGAGCAAATAATATTTAACAATAACTTCCTAATAAGTATATTCAAATTAAAAAAAGCCGGTTGCCCGGCTCTTTTTTATGGCTTCGGGTTTGATTAGAACCAGTATACAAACAAGTACAAACCAAGCCAAACCACGTCAACAAAGTGCCAATACCATGCGGCACCTTCAAAACCGAAGTGGTTGTCAGCTGTAAAGTGACCTTTCATGACGCGAAATAAAATCACAGTCAACATGATGGCACCTATAATCACGTGAAAACCGTGAAAGCCTGTCAACATGTAAAACAACGAACCAAACGCCCCTGAGTCAAACCTTAAATTTAGATCTGAATAAGCATGTGCATATTCGTAAGCTTGAACGCCAGCAAATATAAAACCAAACAAAACAGTTGCAACTAACCACAAAACCGTACTACGGCGATGGTTGGCACGTAAAGCGTGGTGAGCAAATGTAAGCGTTACGCCTGAGCTTAGGAGCAGTGCAGTGTTAATGGTGGGCAACCAAAAAGGGCCCATCACTTCAAAGTTTTCAATAATGCCGGCAGGGCCCATGTTTGGCCATACCGCATTAAACTCTGGCCAAAGCAACATTTTGTGATCAAGATCGCCCAACCAAGGCGTTGTCACAGTCCGTATGTACCAAAGCGAACCGAAAAAAGCAGCAAAGAACATAACTTCAGAAAAAATAAACCAGCTCATGCTCCAGCGATAAGATAAGTCAACTCGCTTACTGTTTAAGCCACTCAACGACTCTCGAATAGCGTCTGAAAACCAGAAATATAAGACGACTAGCAAACTCAACAAGCCAGCATATACGGCCCATTTGCCAAGTGTGTAGTCATTTACCCAAGCAGACGCCCCAAGCATCATGACTAATAATGAAGCACTTGCACTTGCCGGGCGAGATGAATCAGCCGGTACGTAGTAGTAAGGTGCCTCTTTAGCTGTGGAGTGGCTTGCAGCACTCATGTGTGTCTCCTGGTACTTATATAAAATTATGTGTAATGAACTGATGTATTGGAAGTACTGAAAAAAATTACCCTGCAACTGCCATGTAAACGACCCACTTCGCTAGAAACACCAAACTGGTGACAAAAACCACCCCAAATAGAATACCTGTTAAGGCAACATAAACTGGGTTGAGATTGCCAATATCTTCACGCAAACCTTCTTTACGTCGTACGCCGAACATCGCCCAAACAACAGCCTTCATGGTTTGAATAAAGTTAAGTTTACGTTCTACAGCCTGCGATTCGATCATTAATTACTCAAAGCATTCTTTCGGTTTACGGCAAAGGGTTATTAAGTTGGGAAATAAATCAGTTCAACTTGTCGATATATTACCCAAGCAATCACCGACAGAACAAACACTAAAAGTATAAGACCCGTACGTTTGTTTTTGCGGCGTTGTTCAGGTGTCATAAAACTCAAGAAATTTCTGTTGATGTTTAAAAGTTACATTTTACTGTTTTGGTTCCCTAAGATACGTTAACTCATAACGTATCTTAGGGGAGGCATATTAAGTACGCGCTAAAACAGGGGGTGTTTCAAAAGTATGGAATGGTGCAGGTGAGGGCACTGTCCACTCTAGACCTTCTGCGCCTTCCCATGGTTTGGCTACTGCTTCAGCACCACGACCTGAGTAAGCTTTAACCAATACCCAAATAAAGATTAGCTGTGAGAAACCAAACAAGAATGCACCCACAGTTGCTATTTGATGGAAATCGGTAAATTGTGCAGCGTAATCAGCGTAACGACGTGGCATACCGGCTAAGCCCAAGAAGTGCATGGGGAAGAAGGTAATGTTGAACGACACCATGCTGGTCCAGAAGTGCCACTTACCTAAGTTCTCGTCATACATACGGCCTGTCCACTTGGGTAACCAGTAGTAGGCACCAGCAAACAAGGCAAACAATGAACCTGCAACCAATACGTAGTGAAAGTGGGCCACTACATAATACGTGTCATGCACCTGAATATCGATTGGCGCCATTGACAAAATCATGCCCGTGAAGCCACCTATGGTAAATACAAAGATGAAACCAATTGCCCACAACATTGGCGTTTCAAAAGTCATTGAGCCTTTCCACATGGTGGCGACCCAGTTAAAGACTTTTACGCCTGTTGGAATTGAAATCAGCATGGTGGCATATACAAAGTACAACTGGGCCGTGACTGGCATACCCGTTGTAAACATGTGGTGCGCCCAAACAATGAAAGAAAGAATGGCAATTGAGGCCGTGGCATACACCATTGAGGCGTAACCAAACAATGGTTTACGGGCAAAAGCGGGCACAATCGCCGAGATAATGCCGAACGCCGGCAGAATCATAATGTAAACCTCTGGGTGACCAAAGAACCAGAAAATATGTTGGTACAACACTGGGTCACCACCGGCAGCAGCGTTGAAGAAACCCGTACCAAAGTGACGGTCAGTCAACACCATAGTCATCGCAGCAGCCAACACTGGCATCACAGCAATCAACAAATATGCAGTAATTAACCATGTCCAGCAGAACAGAGGCATTTTCATCAATGTCATGCCTGGTGCACGCATGTTCAAGATGGTCACAACAATGTTAATTGCGCCCATGATGGATGAGGCACCCATTAGGTGGATCGCGAAAATTGCGAGGTCCATTCCTGGGCCCATTTGCATGGTTAACGGTGCGTACAACGTCCAACCTGCAGCGGTTGCGCCGCCTGGAACAAAAAACGATGTGGTCAACATAATAGCGGCAACTGGCAAGAGCCAGAAGCTGAAATTGTTCATACGAGCAAACGCCATGTCTGAGGCGCCGATTTGCAACGGCACCATCCAGTTAGCGAAACCCACAAAGGCCGGCATAATGGCACCAAACACCATAATCAGGCCATGCATGGTGGTGAACTGGTTAAACAGCTCTGGCCGGAAAAATTGAATACCAGGCATGAACAGTTCTGTGCGTAATAACAGCGCAAGAGTGCCACCCTCAAATAGCATAACCAATGAAAACAATAGGTACATGGTACCGATGTCTTTGTGATTGGTTGCGAACAACCACCTACGCCAACCATGTGGCATACCGTGATGATCGTCGTGTCCAGCATGGTGGTCATGGGCTTTTTCTTGGCCCTTACCCGGAATTTGGTCTACGGTTACGCTGCTCATGTATGACTCCTAACCTTCTAAAATGGGTATGCCCTGTTTTAGAGCATCTTTCGGTTGCTTGGCTAAACTTAAGTTAATTTTGTATTGCTAAAAAGTAAATACTCAACTTGTCATTTACTAAACTCATTTATAAACTAACGAGCGGCTTTGATGTCTGCAGGCATCACAACTGCGTCTTGGCCGTTACCACCGTTGCCCCAAGATTGACGCAAATACGTAATCAAAGAAGCAATTTCAGAATCGCTAAGTTGTGCAAAAGACTGCATAGCTGTGCCAGGTTTACCTTGAAGCAAAATGGCTATATTTTCAGCTTTTGGGCCCTTTACAATTTTGCTTCCATCTAATGCTGGAAATGCACCTGGTATACCGGCACCGTTGGCTTGATGGCAAGAAACACACATCGAACCATAAAGCTTGGTACCCGCCGTCACGAGCTCTTGCTGCGACCACTCTTTGTTGGGGTCAACCTTACCGTGTGCAAGTATTTTTTGTTGGCCATCTGCCCAAGCAACGTACTCAGCCTCAGGTAAAACTTCTACAACAATTGGCATAAATGCGTGCTCTTTACCGCACAATTCAGAACATTGGCCACGATAGGTACCCGGCACCTCAGCACGGAACCACGTATCACGCAAGAAACCAGGAATAGCATCTTGCTTAACACCCAGAGACTGAACAGCCCAAGAGTGAATCACGTCACCCGCCGTAATTTGCAAACGCACTTTTTTTCCAACCGGCACCACCAATGGATTATCGACTTCCATTAAATAAAATGGACCTTTTGGTTCTTGATTCTCAATTTGAGCCAGGGGAGTAGACAAGTTCGAAAGGAAGCTCACGCCTTTCGCTTGGCCATCTACGTATTCGTAACCCCACTTCCACTGATAGCCAGTCACTTTGATCGTCATGTCAGAACCGGAGGTGTCTTTCATGGCGACAACCGTGCGAGTCGCGGGTAAGGCCATACCGATAACAATTAAAAAAGGCACCACTGTCCAGGCGATTTCAACGCCGACATGCTCATGGAACGTTGCCGCTTTATGACCTTTTGACTTACGGTGTGCCCAGATTGAGTAAAACATGACGCCGAACACAGCGACAAAAATGACCAAACAGATGACCAACATCAGCCAATGTAGCCACACGATGTTTCTGGAAATTTCAGTGACGCCTATTGGCAAATTAAGCTGGTTAACCCCTGGGCCACCTGGCATATCTTGAACTTGAGCAAAAGTAGCACCGCTCGCCATGAGCGCACAGGCCAAAATACCCTTCTTTAACTTCATCATGCTGACCTCAAAACTTAGTTGCCGAGGTTCTGCGCCAAAAATAGCTAACAGACACCTATTGATAGGCTGAATGAATGATTTAATTTTTTACTGATAACGCGAGATTATAACCAAGGTTTATGATTTAGTATTGTGTATCCCTTACTCTACAATAGACGACTTATCTAGTCGGGAATGCTGCATATGCCACTTACCCTCTCAAGAACGGCTCAAAAGTCTATAGAGACCTTATTAAACCGTTTCCTTTTAGACACAAATTTACCACCTCAATCAGGCTCTAAACCTTTTTTTATTGCTGGTTTAGCCTGTGGTTGGGTGCACCCGCAAGCGGTTTTAGCCCTAAATGGGCTTGAGGGCTTGCGCGTGCATGACGACTCAATAGAAGTTTCATGCAACACTACGAAACAATCCACCCTTCTTAATGCTAGTTTCAATCAACATGAGTCGTTAAATGCTTTGTTGGCCAAAGTGGCTTTACGCTTAAAAGAGGCTGGCTGCTGTGTTGCTTGGCGCAACGAATTGCTTGATGTGTGGGCTGATGAGGTAGCTATTGCCGCAATAGAACGAGGCGTGGTGCGCCCCTTAGGCCTGACTACGCGGGCGGTTCATTTACATGCCCGCAATGCGGCTGGCAGTTTATGGGTGGCACGACGAGCCCTCAACAAACCAACCGATCCCGGCTTGTGGGACACATTGGTGGGCGGCTTGGTCGGTTACGGTGAACCTGATGATTTAGCATTGGTGCGTGAGACTGAGGAAGAAGCGGGCTTATTCGCTGATCAAATTAAACATCGCACCCCCATTCGACAAATTACAGTTATGCAACGTCAATTACCTGAAGGGTATCAAATTGAGCGGGTATTAAGCAGTGAGTGCGTTTTAACTGACGATTGCATGCCCACCAACCAAGACGGTGAAGTGATGCATATTCAGTGTATTGAGCCTAGCGAGATCGTTGACATGTTGCATGCTAAGGCTTTCACCACCGAGGCGACCATCGTGATTGCTGAAGACTTGGTGCGACGGGGCCAATCGACGTAAATCATGACGGCTTGAGAATGTTCAGGGGTTACTCTGTATTAGACACAACTGAAACGTTACCAGTTCTATGGTTGATCGCGCCAAACCTTGAGGGCTTTTACCCGCTCAGCCACCACTTTATCGACCACTTCTTTAAGTTCTTTATCGCGTGACAAGAGCAATTTAAAGTCTTTGGTGGTGAGTTCAAGTAGTTTGGTGTAGCCCAAAGACCGCACTTCAAACTTAATGGTTTCATCGGTTAACAAGGCTAATTCACCAAAAAACTCACCGGAACCCAGTTCAATATGCGTGTCGTCTGGCAACAAGACCGAAACCGCACCAGAGGCCACAAAATACATTGAAGCACGTGATTTTTCAGCACCTAAAATTAACTCATGCGGAATCGTAAATCGAGGTCGCAGTAGTTTAGTAATTAAAGCCTCTGACTCGGCTGACATATCTGTTAGCAACGGCACGCGAGCAATCAGTTGTGCCGCGGTCATTTCAACGTCCAATGATGGCTCGCGATCTAAAAAGCGCCAGCGGCGTTCAAGCTGCGTCACCAAGTCGTCATACACTTCGCCCCCAATAAGAGACTCATCAAGCATGCTGCGATAGCGACGTCGCTCTAAAGACCTAGCCGTTTGCCCAAGATATTTTTCTTCTAGCCAATCGGCATAAGTGGGGTATTGCAAACGCAGGGCTTGAAGATTTTCTTCGACTAAGTTGGCCCGCCATTTGGTGTGGCTCATTAAAGATTGCGCAGCCTCGTCACCAATCATGGCTCTAATTTGTTCGTCAGCAAAAGTAGAAAGCTTGCGCACCACCCAACTCATAATCACCAGTCTTGCGAAACGATTGGTCAAAGTTTGCGCCAAGGCTCGATGGATACCAATACGATTATGTAGCCTTATGGCAAAACGAAAGGTTCTGGGGTATTTTAGACTTTCGTAAACCGCTTTCTTAAAGCCTTCCACACCATTTAATTTGATGGCGTCTTCCATTCGCTCAGCGTGCGACAACAAAAATTCTGCAACCTTTGGGTCGAGGTTATTTTCTTTAAGAATATTAAAGTAGGCCTCAAATTCGCGACGCGCAAGCATGGTTAAACCAATATTCACACGCTCGGTTTCAGTAAACTGATCAATATGAGTATCTTGAGAACTGCTAATACTTGCCTCAAAAACGCTATTAATACGGGCGCGAGCCGTTTTACTAATTTGCTCGTTAAAAGCAATACGTTCGGTTTCTTTTTGCAGCGTAGTAGTCGCCACCGCCATGGCCTGATTACGCAATAAACGTTCAGTAGGGCTGAGTTTGTCGAGTTTGAGCAACCTGATGAGAGGTCGCAAACTGACGCCATTAATTAATAATGTGATCAATACGTAACCTGTCACACCCAATGCTACGAACTCTCTGACCGCTGGGGCCACCATGCTGTGCTCGGTCACCGATAAAGCCAAGGCTAAAGACAACGCCCCCCGTAAACCACCCCACCAAATCACTGTTTTATAACTGGTGTTCACCCGTGTACCAACAGCCCAGGTTAATACAGGCAAAATACCAAATACCACCAAAGCTCTTGCAAACAGAGTGGCTACAAAAATAATGCCCACCACCAATAAGCTTTGAATGGTGAAATGGCTAAATAGCTTGGGTATGAGCATCGTGGCAAATAAAAAGATTAACGAGTTTGCCCAAAAACCAAATTGTTGCCACGATTGCGATAGCGAAGCAAACGTCGTAGCTGTAATGCGTGTTCGGCCAACTGAACCAATGACCAAACCAGCTGTGACGGTTGAAATCACACCTGATACACCCAGGAAGTGTTCTGGCACGATATACGATAAATAAGCGATGGCTAGCGTTAATGAGATTTCAGCTGTCGGCCAACCGCGTAAAAAACGAAACATAAAACAAGCTATGCGCCCAATAGCGTAACCTGCGGTTGCACCACCCAAAAATAACCTTGCAAAATCACCTAAGACCGTATTGATTTCCCACTGTCGTTCATGCGTCAAAATGCCAATTAAGATCGCAAATAAAGCAATGGCTGCAGCATCGTTTAATAGGCTTTCGCCCTCAACAATGGTGACCAAGCGTTTGGGTGCACCCACTTCTTTAAAAATACTGACTACCGCACCTGGGTCAGTGGTGGCAATAATTGAGCCTAATAATAAACAGGCAATTAAACTTTGGTCTGTGAAGGTGAATAGCCCTGCGCCCACAAATGCGGTGCTCACAACGACTGCGACAACGGCTAACAGTAAAATGGGGGCTATGTCATCAAGCATACGCCTGACATTCATGTTTAAGGCCGTTTCAAACAGCAAAATGGGTAAAAAAACTACCAAAAACATTTCTGAGGAAATTTCAATGCCTTGCAATGACACCAGCAATTGCTTGACAAGCGGTGGCGCCCAGCCTTCAAAGGTAAAAAAGTAACCGAGCAATAAGCCGCAAATGGCCAAGATAAGCGTGTAAGGCAAGCGCACCATGCCTGCGAGTGGCGGCATAAAGCACACCAACATCAACAGGCCCGCTAAACCAAACACGATCATTTCAATTGTCATGTGTGTAATGGTAACGCCTGTTGGAACTTGCTTTTTTAAGTAAGTTTATATTTATGTAAATTTACTTCGGTATTCGAGAATTTAATACTTTGTTCTTTAGCCATTCGTTAGCGGTTAGCGGTTAACTGTTCTTAAGCGGCAACGGCTAAACTTGAGCGCATTTTTTTAAGGGCCGCAGCCTCGATTTGGCGTATGCGTTCAGCTGACACACCAAACTCTTGCGCCAAGTCGGTCAACGTTGAACTTTCGTTTTCAGCCAACCAACGGGCTTGCACAATACGGCGTGATCGATCGTCGAGCTTGGCCATGGCTTGAGCTAAGCCTTCAGACTCAAGGGTTGCTTGGTCTTGTCGGGCGATCACTTCAACTGGATCGTCGTGACCGTCATCTGACAAATAGCTAATCGGTGCAAAGGCTTCGCTGTCGTCGCTAGGGGCATCAATTGGCATTTCACGGCCCGACAACCGTACTTCCATTTCACGCACATCTGACTCTCGCACGTTAAGTTTTTGCGCAATGTCTTCTACGCGCTGTGAATCTAGGGTTTCACCGTCACCACGCATGCTACGTAAATTAAAAAATAATTTACGTTGTGCTTTAGTCGTCGCGACCTTAACCAAGCGCCAGTTTCGCACCACAAACTCATGAATTTCAGCTTTAATCCAATGCAAAGCAAAAGTCATTAAACGCACGCCCCGCTCAGGGTCATAGCGCTTAACGGCTTTCATCAAACCCACGTTACCCTCTTGAATGAGGTCGGCGTGTGGCAGACCGTAACCCAAATATTGACGTGCAACAGACACCACTAAGCGTAAATGTGACAATATCAGTTCGCGTGCGGCCTCGATGTCACCATCTTGTTGCAGACGTCGGGCTAAGTCTTTCTCTTGCTCAACAGTGAGCATGGGCAAACGATTAACCGTGCTAATGTAAGCTTGAATAGAACCCAATGAACCTGGGTTAGCGATGGCTGCAGCTAAGGTTTGGGGTGCTATGGCAAGGGACTGTGTTGATGTCATAATTTTTTTATTTGTATAATTTTTCAGTTAATTTTATGTAAGTTCGTTTAGGTGTATTTGGGTTCGCGTGGGTTTGGTTGTAACGTTTTTTAAGTTATTTATTTAAACAATCACTTTTTAAGTGAATACTAAATTAAGAGAAGATTAAAGTTAACGGTTAACTTCTAAATTTTAGCACTCTCGCTCTGTGAGTGCTAATAAGACGCTCAATTTTAGGGTTTAGTTCCCTTTTTAGATAATATTTTTTATGCGCCTCGCTCGACTCTTTGCTGCAGACACGCCCACCTTGGCTGGGGTCAAGTTCCCCCCCCAAGTCACCTCTATTCCATATGCTGACGTGTTTGGTTGGTTAGGCATGTACGCCAACGAACAAAACCTACCGGTTCATGGCTGGTGCGTGACGCCCCAAGGCCTCTACCTTTTGTGTACCCCCCCCTCTATTAAACAGTTGAGTACGGTCATGCAGTCTGTCGGTCGACATTTGGCCGCTGTCGTTGACATGGGGCCGATTTTTGTAGGCCGTTATAAAACTGCTTTAATCGAACCAGAGGCTTGGGTATTACCCTCTTTGGTTTGGCTCGAGCAAGCCCCTGTGCGTTTAAACTTGGTGCAACAGGCACAAGATTGGCGTTGGTCGTCAGCGCAACAACATGTTGGGTCAGTTGGCCGCTTAACCCCTTGGTTGGTCGATCACCCTGATTATTGGGCTTGCGGCAATACACCTTTTGATCGTCAAGCTCGTTATAAATCTATCTTAAGTGATGGTATTCGCCTTCAAACACTGCAAAGCATCGAAGCGGCACTGCATGGTCAATGGGCGTTGGGAAGCCATGCATTTCTACAAAACATGAATCTTGTGGCGTCTAGACGAGCCAGCCCCGCACTACGTGGGCGGCCAAAGAAAAACGGGTTGTGATGGCAACTGGCGCATAAGAATTACAGGTCTTCATGGCAAACTGTTGCCGGTACTATGCGTCCCCATTTAAAATATAAAAATCCATCTTTTTTTATTATTAGGGACGCACCCCTATTAAAAAGTCTTGGAAGTTCATCCAGACTCGGTTAATCTAACCCTCCTTTTGCATGTTGCACGATCGGAGTTTACTGATGGCCACTTTTCCTTTAAATTTTGTGAGCAAGCCTGCGGGCATACCAAAAGATCAAGGTCTTTACTCAAGTGTTAACGAACATGACGCCTGCGGGGTCGGTTTTGTGGCTCATATTAAGGGTCAACCTTCGCATGCGATCGTGTCGCAAGGCTTGAGAATTCTTGAAAACCTAGACCACCGTGGCGCAGTCGGTGCTGACAAACTCATGGGCGATGGCGCTGGTATTTTGATACAAATACCCGACGCACTCTACCGTGCTGACATGGCTGAGCAAGGTGTTGAGTTACCCGCCCCCAATGAGTACGGCGTCTGTATGGTGTTTTTGCCGAAAGAAATCGCATCGCGTTTGGCTTGTGAGCAAGCCCTTGAGCGCGCTGTTGTCACCGAAGGTCAAGTCGTATTAGGTTGGCGCGACGTGCCCGTCGATCGAAAAATGCCCATGTCTGAAACCGTACGTTCCTGTGAGCCTGTGATTCGTCAACTATTTGTCGGGCGTGGCACCAACGTTATGGTGCCTGACGCGCTTGAGCGAAAGTTATACGTGATTCGTAAAACTGCTAGCCATGCTATTCACGCCATGAAGTTGGCACACGGTACCGAATATTTTGTGCCGTCGGCTTCGGTACGTACAGTTGTGTACAAAGGTTTATTGTTGGCCAACCAAGTGGGTCAGTATTACCTTGACTTGGCTGACCCACGCTGTGATTCGGCTTTGGCGTTGGTGCATCAACGTTTCTCAACCAATACTTTCCCAGCCTGGCCACTGGCTCACCCTTACCGCATGATTGCGCATAACGGTGAAATCAACACTGTAAAAGGTAACTTTAACTGGTTACGTGCTCGCGAAGGCATGATGAAATCAGCCGTGTTGGGCGACGATTTAGCTAAGCTCTACCCCATTGTTTACTCAGGTCAATCCGATACGGCCACTTTTGATAACTGTCTAGAACTGTTGGTGATGTCAGGTTATTCATTGGCCCATGCCATGATGCTCATGATTCCTGAAGCTTGGGAACAGCACACCCAAATGGATTCTTCACGTCGTGCGTTTTATGAATACCACGCTGCCATAATGGAACCCTGGGACGGCCCGGCTGCCGTTGCCTTTACTGATGGCAAGCAAATTGGCGCCACGCTCGATCGCAATGGTTTACGGCCCGCACGTTATTTAATCACTGACGACGACTTAGTCATCATGGCTTCTGAAGCTGGCACCTTACCAATACCAGAAAATCGAATTGTAAAAAAATGGCGCCTGCAGCCTGGCAAAATGTTTTTGATCGATTTACAACAAGGTCGCATCATCGATGATGCGGAAATTAAGTCGCAACTCTCAAATAACCGCCCTTATCGCCAATGGATCGATCACTTACGCGTCAAGCTCGAAAGCTTGCCCACGCCAGAGGCTGCAGCACTTGAAGCACATCGTTCAAGTGTGCCATTACTCGATCAGCAACAAGCCTTTGGTTGGACGCAAGAAGATTTTAAGTTTGTGCTCGAACCCATGTTGGCAAACGGCGAAGAAGCCACGGGCTCAATGGGTAACGATTCACCTTTAGCCGTGCTGTCAAACCGTTCTAAACCTTTCTATAACTATTTCCGCCAGTTGTTTGCACAGGTAACCAACCCACCAATTGACCCCATTCGTGAACAAATGGTCATGTCATTGGTGTCGTTCATTGGCCCCAAGCCAAACTTGCTTGACATCAATAACGTTAATCCACCGCTTCGTCTTGAAATCGCACAACCGGTTTTAGATCAAGACGCTATGGCTCAAATTCGTTCAGTGGCTCAGTGCACGGGTAACAAGTTTCGTAGCTACGAAATTGACATCACTTACCCCAGTGCTTGGGGTGCGGAAGGCATTGAAGCGCGCTTGGCAGCGCTGTGCGCCAGCGCTGCTGATGCGGTAGAAAGTGGTTTCAATATTTTAATTCTGTCAGACCGACATGTTGGTGCTGATCAGGTTGCCATACCTGCATTGTTAGCTACTTCGGCCATTCACCAACATTTAATTCGCGAAGGCACTCGTACCAATACGGGCTTGGTCGTTGAAACAGGTTCGGCACGCGAAGTACATCACTTTGCCTTGCTAGGTGGGTATGGTGCAGAAGCCATTCACCCCTACTTGGTGCTCGAATCAATTAAGACTGCCGCAGACGATGCGCAACACGCCGAAAAAGCAACCAAAAACTACATTAAAGCAATTGGTAAAGGCTTAAATAAAGTCATGTCAAAAATGGGCATTTCGACATTCATGTCGTACTGTGGTGCCCAAATTTTTGAAGCGGTTGGTTTGCAATCTGCTTTTGTAACCAAGTATTTTGCAGGTACCTCTAGCAACATCGAAGGCATTGGTATTTTTGAAGTTGCCGAGGAAGCCTTACGCACCCATCGTGCAGCATTCAGCGATGACCCCGTACTAGAGCACTCGCTTGAAGCAGGGGGCGAGTACGCGTTTCGTGTGCGCGGTGAAGACCATATGTGGACGCCTGATTCAATTGCTAAATTGCAACACGCAACACGCGGCAACAATTACAGTACTTACAAAGAATACGCCCAGCTCATTAACGACCAAAGCCGTCGTCAAATGACGTTGCGTGGTTTATTCGAATTTAAGGTTGACCCGGCCCAAGCGATTCCCCTCGACGAAGTCGAACCCGCTAAAGAAATTGTCAAACGTTTCGCTACTGGCGCTATGTCGTTAGGTTCCATTTCAACCGAAGCCCACGCCGTATTAGCCGTTGCCATGAACCGCATCGGTGGTAAATCAAACACAGGCGAGGGCGGTGAAGACGACTTACGCTACCGTAAAGAAATCCAAACGGGTAGCAGCGATATTGGCGACAACGACACGTTAGCAACCATCTTAGGTTCTGACGTGATTGAGGCCGACGTTGCCCTGAAAGCAGGCGATTCACTGCGTTCACGTATCAAACAAGTTGCCTCAGGCCGCTTTGGTGTAAGCGCTGAGTACCTATCAAGCGCCGATCAAATTCAAATCAAAATGGCACAAGGTGCCAAGCCTGGTGAGGGTGGTCAGTTACCGGGTCATAAGGTTTCTGAATACATCGCTAAATTACGTTGTTCTGTTCCCGGCGTTGGCTTAATATCACCACCACCGCACCACGATATTTATTCAATCGAAGATTTGGCACAGCTCATTCACGATCTTAAAAACGTCAATGAACGCGCCTCTATTTCGGTTAAGTTGGTCTCAGAAGTGGGGGTGGGTACCGTGGCAACGGGCGTGGCTAAAGCCAAGGCTGATCACGTCACCATTTCTGGTCATGATGGCGGTACGGGTGCCTCACCTATTTCATCCATTAAACACGCTGGCACACCTTGGGAATTAGGCTTAGCTGAAACTCAGCAAACTTTGGTTTTAAATAATCTACGTAGTCGTATTCGGGTGCAAGCCGACGGTCAAATGAAAACCGGTCGTGACGTCGTAGTGGGTGGTTTGTTGGGTGCAGACGAGTTTGGTTTTGCCACTGCACCTCTGGTGGTTGAAGGCTGCATCATGATGCGCAAATGCCACCTCAACACCTGTCCGGTAGGTGTGGCCACTCAAGACCCCGTCTTGCGTAAACGCTTTCAAGGTAAGCCTGAGCACGTTGTTAACTACTTCTTTTTTGTTGCAGAAGAAGTTCGTGAAATCATGGCACAGTTGGGTATCAAACGTTTTGACGACTTAATTGGTCGCACCGATTTACTTGACACGCGCAATAGCGGCGACCACTGGAAATCACGCGGTTTAAATTTTGATAAAGTGTTTTTTAACCCTGCTATCGCGGGTGACCGTTATCACACAGAGGTGCAAGACCATGGCCTGGAAAGTGCGCTTGATCACCAACTGATTGAACGCAGCAAGCCTGCGGTTGAGCGGGGTGAAAAGGTATCGTTCATCATGCCGGTGCGTAACCGTAACCGTAGCGTGGGGGCTATGTTGTCTGGCCAAGTGGCGCGGCGTTATGGCAACGACGGCTTGCCTGAAGACACCATTCACATTCAACTCAATGGCGTAGCCGGCCAAAGCTTTGGTGCATTCTTGGCGCATGGCATTACGCTTGATTTGGTCGGTGAAGGCAACGACTACGTAGGTAAAGGTTTAGCGGGCGGACGCATTATTGTTCGTTCCCCTAACGACTTCCGCGGTTTTGGGCCCGAGCATATAATTGTCGGCAATACGGTGCTGTATGGTGCAACCAGCGGCGAAGCTTTCTTCAATGGCGTGGCTGGTGAACGTTTTGCGGTTCGTAACTCGGGTGCCGCCACGGTTGTTGAAGGCAATGGTGACCACGGCTGTGAATACATGACGGGTGGTACCGTGGTCGTACTGGGCCAAACAGGTCGCAACTTTGCAGCGGGTATGTCAGGCGGCGTCGCTTATGTGTTTGACCCCGAAGGCCAATTTGCCGAAAACTGTAACCGCACCATGGTTGACATTGAACCGGTGCTGAGCAGCGCTGATCAAAAAGCCAAGCAAGGCATTGAAATTTGGCATAGCGCATCTCGCAAAGCGTCGCGTGAAACCGATGATGTGATTTTAAAAGCGTTGATTGAAAAACACTTTAAATTCACTGGTAGCTTCAGGGCACGTGACATATTAGGTAATTGGGCGTCAGCTCGCGGGCATTTTGTAAAAGTGATGCCGGTTGATTACCGACGTGCTTTGGCTGAACTTTGGGAATCTGCTCAGGTATCTTCTAAAGCTGCCTAAGTAGCCTAAGTTTTATCATTCCATATCAACATGTCGACTTCGATGCATTTAAAACGATACGCATCGTCGATTTATAAGAGGGTTCTTCATCATGGGTAAAGTGACCGGTTTTCTAGAACTTGAGCGCTTACAAGAAGCAGCCGAAGCGCCAATCACTCGAGTTAAGCATTGGCGTGAATTTGTGGTTCACCTAACAGAAGACGAAGCCAGCAAGCAAGGCGCTCGCTGTATGGATTGCGGCATACCTTTCTGCAATACAGGGTGTCCAGTCAACAACATTATTCCCGACTGGAATGATTTGGTCTTTAAGAAAAAATGGCGTGAAGCACTTGAGGTATTGCACTCAACCAATAACTTTCCTGAGTTTACGGGTCGTATTTGCCCCGCACCTTGTGAAACAGCCTGTACGCTGAACATCAATAATGCGCCAGTTGGCATCAAGTCAATTGAGCACGCTATTATTGATCGAGGTTGGGAAGAAGGTTGGGTCACACCCGAGTTACCCGCAGCCAAAACCGGCAAAAAAGTTGCCGTAGTGGGTTCAGGCCCAGCAGGCATGGCTACGGCCCAGCAACTGGCGCGTGTAGGTCATGATGTCACCCTTTTTGAAAAGCAAGATCGTATCGGTGGCTTGCTTCGTTACGGCATTCCTGACTTTAAACTTGAAAAGCATTTGATCGATAACCGTGTGGCACAGATGCAAGCCGAAGGCGTCACGTTTGCACCCAGCACCTATATTGGCTCGCCCCAAGACCCTGCAGCAAAGGGCCTACAGGTTAAAACACCTGAAGATTTGAATGCAGAGTTTGACGCCATTGTGTTGTCGGGTGGGTCCGAGAGCCCACGTGACTTACCGGTTGAAGGTCGTGACCTCAATGGTGTGATGTACGCCATGGACTTCCTGCGTCCACAAAACAAAGTCGTGGCGGGTGACAAGGTACAAAATCAAGTGATTGCTAAAGGCAAGCACGTGGTGGTGATTGGGGGAGGTGACACCGGTTCAGACTGTGTGGGCACCAGCAACCGTCACGGCGCCGTATCGGTCACACAAATTGAACTTATGCCTAAACCACCCGTCGAAGAAAATAAAGCTATGTCTTGGCCGTATTGGCCGGCTAAGCTGCGCACGTCCTCTTCTCACGAAGAAGGCGCCGATCGCGATTGGGCAATCACCACCAAACGTATTGAGGGTGAAGAAGGCAATGTTTCTAAACTGGTGGGAGCGCGGGTTGAATGGGTGAAAGATGAAACCACGGGCCAAACGAAAATGGCTGAAGTTGAGGGTTCAGAATTTGAAATTAAAGCTGACCTTATTTTATTGGCTATGGGTTTTGTGGCACCTATTAATCACGTGCTCAAGGCTTTTGGGGTTGAGGCCGATGGGCGTGGCAACATTAAAGCCAACACTGACGACTATCAAACCAACGTACCGAAAGTCTTTGCAGCGGGCGATATGCGTCGCGGTCAATCGTTAGTTGTGTGGGCCATTCGTGAAGGTCGTCAATGTGCAAGATCAGTTGACGAGTTTTTAATGGGTGAAACAACGCTACCCCGTTAAAATAATTTAGGGGTATGCGCATAGGGCTAAGCCCGTGGCATATCCCTAAGGCTTAACATGCCTCATAAGCAAAATGCCCGTTAAGTCTACAATACCCCTCTATGTCTGATTTCTCACCCAACTTATCTCCGTCTCAAACACAAGCTCAGTTAGCTTTGTCATTTGATAACGTCACGCTCGGTTACGGCGATTTCACTGTTTTAAGCGATATTTCGCTTAACGTGAAGGCGGGTGAAGTGGTTGCCATAATGG
>CALBMZ010000271.1 GCA_937896225.1 uncultured Alcaligenaceae bacterium
GCGGAAGGGTTATAGGCACTTTCTACAAAAGGTAAAAGGGCTAACTCGGTAGGCATGTTTCGGCGGTTGATCTCATCAACGATGTAATACAAGTAGACACCAGCCCGATCAGCCATACGTTGCATAGCTTCAGGATGTGATGCGTAATATTTTGTCCACTTTTCAACCAATGGCGAATTCAAATTGGGTATGGCGTACCCTCGTCGAATGCGTGCCCAAATGTCGACGGGTGGGTTGGTGAGGTCAACGGTACGGCTGGTTATTTCGCCCCCAGAAAATTGTGCTGAGGGGTCATTTAAGTTTGCGCAACCTGCTAATGTTGCTAAACAAAGTGCAATAAAAAGTCGATAAAGAGTGATTGATTTCATCATTAAAAATTGTTTTTCCAGCGCCTTAAGATGGTAAATGTTTCAACAGGTTCTTCACTTGAGTGCGCTTGGCGTTGCTGGGCCGATTGATAAACATCTGGTTTATTTGCTCGTAAAAAAGGGTTGGTTGCTAGCTCAATGGCAATCGTTGAGGGTAAGGTTGGTAAGTATTTGTGGCGCAACGCTAATGTTTTTTCATAACGGGCTATTAAATCGGTATTGTTAGGTTCAACTGCTCGTGCAAATTTTAAATTTGCAAGGGTATATTCGTGTGCACAATATACCCTTGTTTCGAGAGGAAGCTGTGCAAGCTTGTTGAGCGAATCAAACATTTGCGATGCTGTGCCCTCAAAAATGCGGCCACAGCCGCCTGCGAAAAGGGTGTCACCACAGAAAACCACTGGGAGCCTATTGATCAAGCCCGTAAAGGCAATGTGCCCTGCTGTATGGCCAGGTATGTCAAGCACCTTGAAAGTCAAGTTGGGACAAAGAAGCGATACCTCATCGTTTTCGAAGAGGGGCTGATCACAGTGTGGTAAAACCTCACCGGCAGGGCCCCATACACGTGAACCATAGGCTTTAACTAACGTATCAACACCACCAACATGGTCATGATGATGGTGGGTGAGTAAAATGTTTGTTAATTTAAGCTGTTCTTGATTAATTACTTTCATGACAGGTGCTGCGTCGCCGGGGTCAACTACACAGGCATCATGACCGTCATCAATGAGCCAAATGTAATTGTCGTTAAACGCCTCGATAGGTCGAATACGATGTGGCATGTCAAGATTGAGTTTTGATGATTGATTGATTGTCATAGGTTTTTAAAGTCATGGTTCAAACTGTTCAACAACCGATTGTAGATCTGCAACGCTGGTTTGACACCGATGTGGGTCAATATGCGTTGAAATGGCAACAATTAAAGGTTGATGCACTAGTTGCTGATGTGTTTGGTTACCGGGCGATACAGGTCGGTTTTCCTAAGGTTGACTTGTTAACTCAAAATCGCATGCCGTTTAAAGCCTACGTTGGCCTAACAGAAATTGGATCAACCGTGCAAACTTCTCAGCAAGCCCGTGTGATTGCAGAGCCCGAGTATTTGCCGTTTGACAGCGACAGCATTGATTTGTTGGTGTTGCCACACGCCTTAGAATGTTCACATGATCAACATGCTTTGCTAAGAGAAGCGCAGCGCGTTTTGGTTCCAGAAGGGCGCATCGTTATGACTGGGTTTAACCCATTAAGTTTATGGGGGTTTCGTCATCACCTGCCATTTGCCAAGCCATGGTTACCGATTGCTTCAGAAGGAGACGTGACACCACAAAAGCTTAAAGATTGGCTTAGGTTGCTGTCATTTGAAATTGATCGGGGGCATTTTGGATGTTATGTACCGGCTTTGAGGTCACAAAAGTGGCTAGATCGATTTACATTTATGGAGCATGCTGGTGATCGGTGGTGGCCTATTTTTGGAGCTGTTTACGTTGTTTCAGCGGTTAAAAAAGTGGCCAGCATGCATTTAATTACCCCAAGTTGGAAACTTGAAAAAAAACGTCGTTCATCTAGGCAAGTCGCTGTGGCAACTTACCAAAAATCTCGTAATATGGCTAATAAATAAACAAACTTACAAAAGAGTTCATGAATCAATCAACACCGACGCAACTAGAATTAATTGACGCACCAATTACAACCGTGCCAAACAATGAGACCCACGTTAACGCCTGGACAGATGGCGCCTGTAAAGGGAATCCTGGATTAGGTGGCTGGGGGGTTTTACTCAACACAGAAGGTCAAGAGCGCACATTGTGTGGCGGGGAAGCACACACGACCAATAATCGCATGGAAATGATGGCCGTATTGAAAGCGTTAGAGGCCGTTGAACCTGACACCCGAATTATTTTACATACAGACTCACAGTATGTGCATAAAGGTATGACTGAGTGGTTGCCTAATTGGAAGCGACGTCAATGGAAAACGGCAGATCGTAAGCCCGTGAAAAATGCTGACTTGTGGCAAGCACTTGATGTCTTGGTTGCACAGCGCCAAGTGCAATGGCGGTGGGTGAGGGGGCATGCAGGTGATGTGGGAAACGAGCGCGCCGATCAATTGGCTAATCAAGGGGTGCTTAAAGCACTGCAAGCAAAATGAAAGCGTATGTCCGCTGGGCATTATTGTTGTTGATGTTAATCGTTGGTGTTGGGTTGGGTTGGTTTGGCCCCAAGTACTTTAACTTGACTGATCTCGGCGTTTCCACTTCAACGCTTTCACAGGCTTCACAATCGCCCCAGTCAACGCCAAAGCCAGCGTCAAAACCAGCGCCACGAGCGATACCGGTTGAGGTGGCACAAGCAGAGCGTATTCCTTTTGCGAAGGGGCTCACAGCCGTTGGTTCGCTCAAGTCTGAAGAGTCGGTGACCCTGCGCGCCGAACAGTCAGGGCGTATTGCTGAAATTAATTTTAAAGAAGGTCAACCCGTCATTAAGGGCCAGCTGTTATTTAGGCTTGATGATGCCGTTTCACGGGCGGAGCTTGAGCAGGCACGCGCCAGTTTAGCCATCGCACAAGGTAGACAAAACCGTGCCAAACAGCTCTTCGCTGAAGGTTTTGTAAGTAAAGAAGCCCGAGACGATGCGTCTAACACTTTAAAAGTTCAACAAGCTTCTGTTGATTTGGCGCAGGCTAAACTTGAAAAAATGCGCATACAGGCGCCTTTTGACGGTGTGATCGGTTTGCGATCGGTATCATTAGGCGAGTATGTAAGCCCTGGTTTAGACTTGGCCCCACTTGAGTCTATTCAAAAGCTAAAAGTTGATTTTCGTTTGCCTGAACTTTATGTGGCGCAAGTCAAAGTTGGTCAAAAACTAGAGTTAAGGGTTGATGCCATACCCAATCAAGTATTTCCGGGTGATGTGTTTGCCATCAGCCCACTTATTGAGGCGGGGGGGCGTTCAGTTTTGGTGCGAGCATCGGTTGACAATGAAGCCATGCAGTTACGACCAGGCATGTTTGCCAGGGTGCAACTTTTAACCCAAGATAGCCTAGCAATTGTGGTGCCCGAGTCAGCAATTTCGCCCTCTAATCAAAAACAATATGTTTACCGTGTAGTGAATAATCGTATTGAAGAAGTTGAAGTCATTATTGGTGAGCGCCACAGCGGTTTAGTTCAAATTCGTTCTGGTTTAGAGCCAAACGATATCGTGGTCATTGCAGGCCTACAAAGGGTGCGTGACAAGGCACTCGTTAAAATTTTGGGTGATCAACCGCTGGCGTCAGTCATCGCAAAAGATTTGGCAAAAAAAGCCCGAGGTGAATTGAATGCGCCACTCTCTTTAGAGCAAACTCAAACGAGTCCCAACTCGAGTCCTAAACCCGGTTCCTCAGCTAATTAGCCGCCCACATCATGAAAATTTCAGAGATTTGCGTACGCCGACCGGTTTTTGCTTCGGTGCTGTCGCTTGCTGTGGTGTTAATTGGTCTCATGTCTTACTCTCGACTGGCGGTTCGAGAATACCCAAATATTGATGAACCAGTAGTTTCAGTCGATACAAATTATAAAGGCGCCTCGCCCGAAGTGATTGAATCGCAAGTCACCAAACCGTTAGAAGATCAAATCTCGGGTATTGAAGGCGTCTCAGTCATGACGTCTCGTAGTCGCTCTGAACGTAGCCAAATTGATGTTAAATTTGATTTGTCACGCGACCCTGATGCAGCTGCTGCTGAGGTGCGCGACAAAGTATCAAGAGCCCGCAAACTCTTACCAGACGGCATTGATGAACCCATTGTGGCAAAGGTAGAGGCCGATGCCAGACCGATTATTTACATCGCTGTACAGGCAGGCGACTTATCGAAAATGTATGTCTCTGACTACATTAATCGTTACATCAAGACACGACTGTCTGTTTTGCCTGGTGCAGCCGAGGTTAGAGTTTTCGGCGAACGAACGCCATCTATGCGTATTTTTGTCGACCGTGAAAAACTCGCAGCCTACAACTTAACCGTTCAAGATGTTGAAAATGCCTTAAGAGCGCAAAACGTTGAAATACCAGCCGGGCGTATTGAGTCGAGTTCACGAGAATTTAACGTTGTATCGTCAACAGATTTACGCAACGTGCAGCAGTTCGAAAACGTTATCGTAACCAACGTACAAGGCTACCCCGTTAGGCTAAAAGACTTGGCAAAGGTTGAAATTGCCCCGTTAACTGAACGCATATCCGCACGTTTTAACGGTTCAAACTCCTTAAGTATTGGCGTCATTAAGCAAGCCACCGCTAACCCACTTATTCTTTCAAAGGCGGTGCGTCAAGAAATTGCTGAGATCAATAAAAATTTGCCACAAGGTATGACGTTAACGGTGTCTTACGACACGTCTGTCTTTATTGAAAAATCAATTGAGTCGGTATATAAAACGATTGCTGAAGCCGTTGTTTTGGTGGTGCTCGTTATTTTCTTTTTTTTGCGTAATGTGCGCGCGAGTCTCATACCGATTGTGACTATTCCCGTTTCATTAATTGGTGCGTGTAGCATCCTGTATTTATTTGGTTTTTCAATTAATACATTGACCTTATTGGCCATGGTGCTGGCCATTGGTTTAGTGGTCGATGACGCCATTGTTGTTCTTGAAAATATCTATCGTCATATCGAAGATGGTATGCAACCCATTCAAGCGGCTATTAAAGGTTCACAAGAAATTGGGTTTGCAGTCGTGGCCATGACCTTAACTTTAGTGACAGTTTATGCACCGCTTGCTTTTGCGGCAGGTCGAACCGGTAAACTGTTCAGTGAGTTTGCATTAGCGTTAGCTGCTGCGGTGTTGGTGTCTGGTTTTGTTGCCCTAACGCTTACACCTATGATGTGTTCACGTATGTTGCGACATAAAAAAACACATGGCAAGATCTACCTAATAGTTGAAGGTTGGTTTCATAATTTAACTGAAAAATATCGACTTGCTTTATTTTGGGCACTTACGCATAGCAAATATGTATTGATTGCTGGTGCGGTCATTGCGTTATCGAGTGTAGGTTTATTTTCTGTAATCAAAAGTGAATTGGCGCCCGTTGAAGACCGCGGTGTGATTTTTGGGGTGCTCAGTGGCCCCGAGGGTTCAACCCTCAGTTACACGTTAGACAATGCCATGCGCATTGAGAAAATATACGAAACCGTACCTGAATCAGTGGGCCGGCAGTTGATTATTGGTTTTCCTTCCGTTTCTGAAGGCTATGCAATTATGGCTTTAAAGCCTTGGGGAGAGCGTGAACGTAAACAGCAAGAGATTACGCAATCATTGCTGCCACAGTTTATGCAATTGCCTGGGGTGCGTGCCTTTCCGTTGAACCCACCGTCTTTTGGGTTACGCGCCAATACGAGACCGATTGAATTTGTGGTGATGAGTCAAGCCTCATACCCAGAGTTGTATCGTATGGTTAATGATTACGTTGACAAGTTAAGGCAATACCCGGGGGTTGGAAACGTAGAGATAGATTTGCGTTTGAATACACCCGAGTTGAGGGTGAAAATCGATCGAGAAAAACTAGCTGACGTAGGGGTTGATGTCAGTACGGTGGGGCGAACTATTGAATCTATGTTGGGTGGTCGTCAAGTTACTCGTTATAAAGAAGACGGCGAACAGTACAACGTAGTCGTGCAAGTGACGCCACGCGATCGTTCAGACCCAAGTGATATTTCTGATATGTACGTTCGCGGTAAATCGGGTGATATGGTGCGACTTGATAACGTCGTCAAAATAGAAGAAAGTGTGTCGCCACAATCGTTGAATCACTTTAATCGTTTACGTGCTGTTAAGGTGCGTGCCACTATTACATCGGGTTTTGCAATGGGTGAGGTGCTTGATGAAATGACTCAGCTAGCACGTAAAGAATTTCCGCCAACGGTTCAACTCGATTTAGATGGTCAATCACGTGAGTTTCGTGATGCGTCGGGTAGCATTTATACTGTTTTTGGCTTAGCTTTGATTTTTATTTATTTAGTGCTGGCTGCACAGTTTGAAAGTTGGCGTAACCCTTTTATTATTATGTTGACTGTGCCGCTCGCCATGACGGGAGCTTTGTTGGCGTTATGGTTAGCAGGCGGAACATTGTCAATTTATAGTCAGATAGGTTTGGTGACTTTGGTGGGGTTAATTACCAAGCATGGTATTTTGATTGTTGAGTTTGCAACTCAGTTGCGCCAACAAGGGCATGATGTGTTTTATGCTGTAATTCAAGCCAGTGTTTTGCGTTTACGGCCCATCTTAATGACGACAGGGGCAATGGTGTTGGGCGTTGTGCCGTTGGCTTTAGCATCAGGTGCAGGGGCTGAGTCGCGTCAACAAATTGGTTGGGTATTGGTGGGCGGGTTAACCTTAGGTACATTCTTAACGTTGTTTGTTGTACCTGTGGCTTACACCTTAATTGCTGATCGTAAGATTCGCGGCCAACTGGTAGGTGAGCAAGTCAAGCCAATTCATCACGATGCTGTAAATTGACATAAATTTAAGCCATGTTAAGTTAAATTATGAAAGTATAAAAAGGAAAGCTAAAGCGTGCGTTGGGTAATTCTAGATACAGAAACCACCGGCCTTGACCCCGTTCAGGGTCATCGTGTGATTGAAATTGGTGCCATCGAGGTTGTGAACCGCTTGGTGACTGGCAAAGACTTTCATACCTATTTAAACCCTGACCGTGAAAGTGACCGAGGGGCGCTTGATGTGCACGGCTTAACCAGTGAGTTTTTAGCTGATAAACCACGTTTTGAAAGCAGGGTTGATGAATTGCTGGCGTTTGTCGATGGGGCTGAACTGATTATTCATAATGCCCCATTTGATTTGAAATTTTTAAATGCTGAATTAGCACGTTTGGGGCGCCCACCCATTATTGAGTTTTGCGATAAGGTAACTGACTCGTTGCTTCATGCCCGTTCATTGCACCCTGGTAAACGTAATTCGCTTGATTCATTGTGTGATCGCTATGGCATTTCAAATGCGCACCGTACCCTGCATGGCGCATTGCTTGATGCACAATTGTTAGCTGAAGTGTGGTTAGCCATGACAAGGGGCCAAGACAGTTTGGCCATAGATGACTTTGGCGATGACTCATCGACTGGCCACGTTTCGGGCCAATCAACAGGGGGTCAGTCTCTAAAGGCGTTACCCGATGTCACGGTGACTGAACAAGATGCCGTTACACACGAAGCTTATCTTGATACGCTCGACAAACTGGTTAAAGGCTCTTGCGCTTGGCGTAAATAGTACACGTGCAGAAGCATGGTCTAAGCCATGTATAATTCCTCACGGTTAGGTCAAATTAACATTTGAAACCGCCGGGCGATTAACTCAGGGGTAGAGTGCCACCTTCACACGGTGGAAGTCAGTGGTTCGAACCCACTATCGCCCACCAGTCTAATTATGGTCGTGTATTGCAGCGAAAAGCAACGTTACATATTAAATGTTGCCTAACAAGGCGACCACAACTGTAATACCCCCAAGCAGTAAATTAATACCGACCCAAGTGCGAACGGTTTGCATATTTTTTGCAGCTGCAGCCCAGTCTTGCGCGAAGGTTGCAGCGCTAAAACGCTTAAATATGGCAAAACGAATGTGGAAAAATATCAACACCATAATCGTGCCAAGGGTGGCCATGATGGTCCAGCTTAATGGCATAGCAAACGGTATATTGGCTTCAGATGAGGCGCGTGCCACACGACCAATCATCCAGTAGCCTGTTATTAAGGTTGTGAGTGATGCGAATATAACTACTTTAAAGAAGCTACCAATTACTTGCTGTGAAAACTGAAACCGCACAGGCGCATCAAGTTGCCCCAGCGCAGGTCGAACGAAAAAATGCGCAAAGAACATGCCGCCTACCCAAATAATAATTGCGACGACATGAAGTAATTTAAGCAATTCGTAAACCATGGTTTCCCCGAGGTGACTGTTCGTTAAGTCGTTAAAAAGACGATCGCAGTAACAATGTGGTTACCCTTTTCAAAAAACGAACAAAAAAATGATTTTTTATTATAAGGTCTTGTGATGTTTTTACTGTAATCTCTGCCGCATTGGGGGGCTAATAAGATGAATTTGCTGATATCTTTAAAATATTTGGTCGCATTAGATGACCATCATCATTTTGGTCGAGCCGCACTGGCCTGTCATGTTACGCAACCCGCATTATCAAACGCTCTACGTACATTAGAAGATCATTATGGCCTAGCTATTATCAAGCGGGGCAGAAATTTCGCGGGTTTTACGCCCGAAGGTAATCAAGTGCTGTCTTCAGCGCGTCGTGTGTTGCATGAGCAAGCGTTGCTTAAGCAAGACTTAGAAAGCACTTCGAGTCAGCCAAAAGGCCACATTTTAATTGGGGCAGTACCCACGGCCATACCGCTTGCGGCTAGGTTCGCCGCACGCCTACAGTCTTTATACCCCGACATTCGGCCCACGGTTCGATCGATGAGTTCAATTGAAATTGAAACGGGGCTTGAGCAATTGGCCCTCGATATGGGCTTGGGTTACACCGAACGCATCGATGCAAGTTCTTCAAAGCTTCGTGTCATTCCCCAATATGATGAACGATATTATTTGTTGCAGAGATCTTCCAAACCCACCCCAGGTTGTTTGTTAATGGGGGAACCTATCAGTTGGGTTGACGCCGCAAAATTACCTATTTGTTTACTCAGTACAGAAATGCATAACCGTGCCTTAATGGATCGTATGTTTGCATCGGTGGGAAGCCCGGTTTCGCCCGTGATAGAGACCAATTCAATCATGACTTTGACGCTTTCAGTTGTCGCAGGTCAAGTCTGTAGCATCATGCCAGGCTCTTTGCTAAGCCTATCTAATGGCTATGCGCAACTTGAAGCGAGGCCTCTCGTTAACCCTGATGCCGTCATTCCTGTCTCTTTCATTACCCCTAAAGCAGAGCGTTACAGTCGTGTATTGTTGGCTGCCATAGAATTCGCGCAGAACCAAGACTGGCTTGAAGAAGTCAGTCGCCACACTTGAAATTTAGCTTATCTAAATTGCATTTAAATATATTATTCAATATGTATTTGTAGATTTGCTTATGACTACATTCAAAAAATAAATTAGACGTCACTTGCGCGCTCTGTAAAACTCCGCAAAGCACAAATATTGTGTCAATAATAATAAAGAGACTACATGAGCAGCGCTCAATCTGCAGACACTTCAACCAACTGGTTGAGTAAAGAAAGAACCATTGCAGGACCTGGTTTTAGCCGTTGGATGGTACCACCAGCCGCCTTAGCGATTCATCTTTGTATTGGTATGGCATACGGCTTTTCTGTTTTCTGGTTACCTCTTTCAAAATCACTAGGCATTACTGCCGCTAAAACCTGTGGTGCAGACGTTAGCTTATTGGCTGAATTGTTCACGACAACCTGTGATTGGCGTATTTCCAGTATGGGTTGGATGTACACCTTATTCTTTGTTGTTCTCGGTATTTCTGCTGCAGTGTGGGGTGGTTGGCTCGAGCGCGCAGGCCCTCGTAAAGCGGGTGTTGTGGCAGCTATTTGCTGGGGTGGCGGTTTAATAATTTCAGCCTACGGCATTCATATTCACCAACTCTGGTTGCTGTGGTTGGGTTCAGGCGTCATTGGTGGTGTAGGGCTGGGGTTGGGCTATATTTCTCCTGTATCAACGTTGATTAAATGGTTCCCTGATCGTCGCGGTATGGCAACAGGTATGGCCATCATGGGTTTTGGTGGAGGGGCCATGATTGGTTCGCCTTTAGCAGCCATATTAATGAAGTCGTTTTCAACACCAACAAACGTTGGCGTCGGTCAAACATTCTTGGTTTTGGGCATCATTTACTTCTTTTTCATGATGGTGGGTGCCATGACTTATCGGGTGCCGCCATCAGGTTGGAAGCCAGAAGGCTGGACCCCTCCGGTTGCTGACCCCAAAAAGTCAATGATTACACAGCATCATGTTAACGTTAAGAAAGTATGGGGCATTCCTCAGTTCTGGTTGATCTGGATCGCCCTTTGTATGAACGTGAGTGCAGGCATTGGTGTGATTGGTATTGCCAGCCCCATGTTGCAAGAAGTTTTTGGTGGCAACCTACTTGGCGTGAGCAAAACCTTTGGCCAACTTGATCAATCTCAGCTAGTCTCTATTGGTTTAATTGCTGCGGGTTTCACAGCCTTGTTAAGCTTATTCAATATTGCTGGTCGTTTCTTTTGGGCCAGTTTTTCAGACAAGATCGGTCGCAAGATGACTTATGTTGTGTTCTTCGTGTTGGGTGGTGTCTTGTATGCCAGTATTCCTGCTAGTGCCGGGGCCGGCGCACAGTTCTTATTTGTGGCCGCTTTCTGTGTGATTTTAAGTATGTATGGTGGGGCATTTGCGACCGTACCGGCTTACTTGGCAGATATTTTTGGTACACAAATGGTAGGTGCCATTCATGGTCGTTTACTCACCGCTTGGTCAACGGCTGGCATCATTGGCCCAGTGGTTATCAACTACATGCGTGAATATCAATTGGGTTTAGGCTTGCCACGTTCACAGGTTTATAACCAATCGATGTACATATTGGTGATCTTCTTGGTGATTGGCTTGATTGCTAACTTAATGGTTAAACCATTAAACCCGAAGTGGTACATGACACCCGATGAGCTTGCTGAAGAGAAGCGCTTGGCACACGACCGTGCGGTTTCAAACGAAGTGGGTTCAGGTTCATTAAAAGCTGGCGTGACGCCAAACTGGTTAATTGTAACCGCTTGGTTGTTTGTTGGCATTCCATTAGCATGGGGCATTTGGCGCACATCTTTGAGTGCAGCACGATTCTTCTAAAGAGATGTAAATATGAAGCAAGAGATTCAAAATGCTTTGGCAAAGTATCAAGATGTACCCGGTGCCTTATTGCCAATTTTGCATGAGGTGCAAGATGCGCTGGGTTATGTTCCACCTGAAGCAGTTGGCGATATTGCCAAAGCTTTGAATCTTTCTCGCGCTGAAGTGCATGGTGTCATCACGTATTACCATCATTTTCGCAGCGAGTCGCCTGGCCGCCATATTGTTCAAGTTTGTCGCGCTGAAGCCTGCCAAGCCATGGGGGCCCAAGCATTGTTTAACCATGCCGAAGCTTCACTAGGTTGTAGCAGCCATGGCACCACAGCAGATGGTCGAGTCACGCTAGAGCCTGCTTATTGTCTAGGGTTATGCGCCTGTTCACCAGCCATCATGATTGATGATGTGGTTTATGCCCGCATAACAAACGCTAAATTTGATGCACTTATGGGTGCATTACCGCTCACTCAAGCGAAGGTATCATCATGAGCTTACGAGTTTTTGTTCCCTGTGATTCAGCGGCACTTGCATTAGGTGCCGATGCGGTGGCCGATGCAATAGTCGACCAAGCACAGAAGCGTAGCATCGATATTTCGATGGTGCGAAATGGTTCGCGCGGTATGTTCTGGTTAGAACCTTTGGTTGAAGTGCAAACCGCTGAGGGAAGGGTGGCTTTCGGGCCTGTAACGGTTGAAGATGTAAATTCGCTGTTTGACGCGGGTTGTTTCAGCGATCAAGCGCCCACAACTGCAGATGCGATTCAGCACCCTCTATCGTTAGGTTTAACGGAAGAAATTAAATTTTTAAAACGACAAGAGCGTTTAACGTTTAAACGAGTGGGTATCACTGACCCTTTATCGATTGAAGATTACCAAGCACATGACGGTTTTATCGGCCTCAAACGTGCGGTGGCCCTGTCGGGCTCAGATATTGTTAAAGAAGTACTTGACGCAGGTCTGCGGGGTCGGGGTGGTGCAGCTTTTCCTACAGGTATTAAATGGAAAACCGTTCACGATGCAGTGGGTGAACAGAAATATATTGTATGCAATGCCGACGAGGGCGATTCGGGTACTTTTTCAGACCGTATGGTTATGGAATGTGACCCTTACATGCTAATCGAAGGCATGACCATTGCAGGCTTGGCCGTAGGGGCAACTGAGGGGCAAATATATGTGCGCTCTGAGTATCCGTATGCCATCAAAACATTAGAGCTTGCAATTCAAAAAGCGACCGATGCAGGGTTTTTAGGCAAAAACATTTTAGGTAGCGCACAGACATTTACCCTGTTGGTTCGTAAGGCTGCCGGTTCGTACGTATGTGGTGAAGAAACGGCACTGCTTGAAAGTCTGGAAGGTAAGCGCGGTATTGTGCGTGCCAAACCCCCACTGCCAGCCATAAAAGGCTTGTTTGAATGCCCTACGGTTGTCAATAACGTGGTGACGTTAGCCAGCGTGCCGATTATTTTGGCGCAAGGTGCAGAATTCTATAAAAACTTTGGCGCGGGTCGTTCACGCGGCACCTTACCTTTTCAGCTGGCTGGAAATATTAAACAAGGTGGGTTAGTTGAAAAAGCTTTTGGACTAACTTTACGAGAAATGGTTTATGAATTTGGCGGTGGTACGGCAACCGGTAAACCTATTAAAGCCATTCAGGTAGGTGGCCCCTTAGGTACATATATTGCTGCATCAGATTGGGACAAGCCTCTCGACTATGAAGTGTATTTAAGTATGGGCGGCACGTTAGGTCATGGTGGTATTGTGGTGCACGACATGTCTGCCAACATGGCGTCTCTTGCAAAATATGCAATGGAATTTTGTGCCTTAGAGTCTTGTGGTAAGTGCACACCCTGTCGTATTGGATCGACTCGCGGCGCCGAAGTCATCGATAAAATCACTCGGAACCAAAACCGAGAAGAACATGTAATATTGTTAAAAGACCTCTGTAACACGATGACTTATGGTTCATTGTGTGCCATGGGCGGTATGACACCGAACCCGGTCTTATCAGCATTAAATCAGTACCCTGAAGATTTTGGTTTGCCTCAAACTGAACAAGCGACCGTATAACCGGCCACGCCGTTAGATAAGCACAGGAGTGCATCATGCTAGAGACCCTCGTTTCGCGTCCCACCCAAATCGCCCCGCCCGATATAGATTTTGGAACCCCACTGAGCACCTCTGAAAAGACGGTGTCGTTACACATCGATGGCATCGATGTTACGGTACCCGTTGGTACATCACTGATGCGTGCTGCCATGTTGTACGGTACAAAGATTCCAAAGTTATGTGCCACAGACAGCCTTGAGCCTTTTGGTTCGTGTCGTTTGTGTTTGGTTGAAATTGAAGGGCGCAAGGGTTACCCAGCGTCGTGCACCACACCAGCCGAAGCAGGCATGGTGGTACGCACCCAAACCACCGCTTTGCAACAGCTTCGCAAAGGTGTGATGGAGCTCTATATTTCTGATCACCCCTTAGACTGCTTAACCTGTGCAGCCAATGGTGATTGCGAATTACAAGATATGGCGGGTGTGACGGGTTTACGTAACGTTCGCTACGGTTATGAGGGTGATAATCACCTAGATGCTAAAAAAGATGAGTCCAACCCATACTTCACTTACGATGCATCAAAATGTATTGTCTGTAATCGTTGTGTACGGGCTTGTGAAGAAACGCAAGGCACCTTTGCGTTAACGATTAGTGGCCGTGGCTTTGAGTCACGCGTATCAGCAGGGCAAGACGAAGCCTTCATGGATTCTGAATGTGTAAGCTGCGGCGCTTGCGTTCAAGCTTGCCCCACTGCAACGCTACAAGAGAAGTCAATTATTTGGCTCGGGCAACCTGAGCACAGCGTGATTACAACCTGTGCTTATTGTGGGGTGGGTTGTTCATTTAAAGCCGACATGAAAGGTAATGAAGTGGTGCGTATGACCCCCTGGAAAGAGGGTAAAGCCAATGAGGGGCATTCTTGCGTGAAAGGTCGTTTTGCTTGGGGTTATGCAACCCACAAAGACCGTATTACTAAACCCATGATTCGTAAACAGATTACCGACCCTTGGCAAGAAGTGAGCTGGGAGGAGGCCATTGGTTATGCAGCCAGTGAGTTCAAACGTATTCAAGATAAGTTTGGACGTGACTCAATTGGGGGTATTACTTCATCACGTTGTACCAACGAAGAAACCTACTTGGTACAAAAACTGATTCGTGCAGCGTTTGGTAACAATAACGTTGATACCTGTGCCCGCGTTTGCCATTCGCCAACCGGTTATGGTTTAGGTCAGACCTTAGGTACATCTGCCGGCACACAAACCTTCAAGTCTGTTGAAAAGTGTGATGTGGCGATTGTGATGGGTGCGAACCCGACTGATGGTCACCCCGTTTTCGCCTCACGCTTGAAAAAACGCTTGCGTGCGGGTGCCCGATTGATTGTGATTGACCCTCGTAAAATTGATATGGTTAATTCAGCCCATATCAAGGCAGACTTTCATTTAGCATTGAAACCTGGCACCAACGTGTCGATGATGACGGCTTTGGCGCACGTCATAGTGTCTGAAAATTTAATGGCTGATGCGTATGTTGGTGAGCGTTGTGACGACTTATCGTTCAAGCAATGGTGTGACTTTGTGGGTAAAGCCGAGCATTCACCTGAAGCCACTGAATCGGTAACAGGGGTTGATCCGGCCTTGGTGCGGGGTGCAGCTCGTTTGTTTGCCAAAGGCGCAAAAGGTCAGAAGGGCAGTGGCCCAGACGGGCTGATTAATTCAGCGATTTTCTATGGTTTAGGCGTGACCGAGCATGCTCAGGGCTCAACCGCTGTGATGGCGATTGCTAACTTTGCGATGGCAACGGGTAACTTGGGTCGTGAGGGCGTTGGTGTCAACCCATTGCGTGGCCAAAACAACGTGCAGGGCAGTTGCGATATGGGCAGCTTTCCACATGAGTTGCCAGGCTACCGTCATATTTCTGACACCACGGTACGCAGTCAGTTTGAAGCCGCGTGGGGGGTAACCTTACAGTCTGAACCCGGTTTGCGTATTCCGAATATGTTTGATGCGGCCATTGAGGGTACCTTTAAAGGGCTTTACTGCCAGGGTGAGGACATTGCACAATCTGACCCCAATACGCAGCATGTATCAGCTGCCTTGTCGTCAATGGAATGCATTGTGGTGCAAGATATTTTCTTAAATGAAACGGCAAAATTTGCGCACGTGTTATTACCCGGTTCATCATTCTTAGAAAAAGATGGCACTTTTACCAATGCCGAACGCCGCATCAGTCGTGTGCGTAAAGTGATGCCAGCCATGGCAGGTTACGCCGATTGGGAAGTCACCCAGTTGTTATCCAATGCGCTGGGCTACCCCATGCATTACACCCATCCTGAACAGATTATGGATGAAATTGCATCGCTGACCCCGACCTTTGCTGGGGTGAGCTTTGAGAAGATTGACCGATTGGGTAGTGTGCAATGGCCGTGTAACGACAATACTGATGAAGCGGGCACAGCGATTATGCACGTCGACAAATTCGTACGAGGTAAAGGTAAATTTATTTTGACGCAATACGTGGCCAGCGATGAAAAAGTCACACGCAAGTTTCCGCTGTTGCTCACGACGGGTCGCATTCTGTCGCAATACAACGTGGGGGCGCAAACTCGCCGTACTGAAAATAGTCAATGGCACAATGAAGACTTGCTTGAAATTCACCCGCACGATGCAGAAGACCGAGGCATTAATGAAGGTGATTGGGTGGGTATTCAAAGCCGAGCGGGCGATACGGTGTTGCGTGCAAAAGTCACTGAGCGTATGCAACCTGGCGTGGTCTACACGACGTTTCACTTCCCCGAGTCTGGCGCCAACGTGATCACAACCGATAGCTCTGATTGGGCCACCAATTGCCCGGAATACAAGGTAACCGCCGTTCAAGTTTTACCGGTCGCACAACCTTCAACTTGGCAAAAAGACTATTCGAAGTTTAATGACCAGCAAATGCACTTGTTAAATGAACGCGAGACAGCCGACAAATAAGGTTTCAACGGCAGACGGTTACCAACAGGTGACGGTCTGCCGCATTGAAAACGGACAACGCACGGATGCGGTTGATCAAGTGGCCAATGAAGTGCCAGTTGCCTTGGTTTTTAACGGTATCAGTCATGCTGTGATGTTGGCCTCACCGCTTGATCTAGAAGATTTTGCGATAGGCTTTAGTTTGACAGAGGGCATGGTTGACCAAGTGGGTCAAATATACGATGTACAGGTCGTAGAGAACCCACAAGGTTTTACGGTTGAACTTGATATTGCCAGTGAATGTTTTGTGCGACTTAAAGAAAAACGCAGAAATTTAACCGGCCGAACCGGTTGTGGTTTGTGTGGAACGGAAAGTCTTGACCAGGTATTGCGACCTTTGCAACCTGTGCCAGCCCAGTCACCTATAACAACCGACGCCATCACCCGCGCATTACTTGATTTGCCACGACATCAATTGATACAGTCAAAAACCGGTGCCACGCATGCGGCGGCTTGGTTTGATCGAAGTGGAAACCTGCGAAGCATACGTGAAGATGTTGGTCGACATAATGCCTTAGATAAGCTGATTGGTGCTGGCGTTCAACTTAAGGGTGATGACCTTACCGATTGGCAACAGGCATTAGGTTTTTTGGTGGTGACCAGTCGTGCCAGTATGGAAATGGTTCAAAAGACCGTCGCAGCAGGCTTTAGTGTGTTGGTGGCCGTTTCAGCGCCGACCCAAATGGCAATTGATATTGCCAATCGGTTTGGTGTGACGCTTATTGGTTTCGCTAGGCCTCAACGTTTGGCCATTTATTCTGGCGTGGAGTCTGTAGCAATTGAAATTCCAAATGATCAGTATAAAAAGGGATCAACATGAAAAATGAAAACATGGTCATTATGATGAACCGGATAGGTGATTTCTTTGAGGTCATGCCTGATCGGGTTGAGGCTGAAATTGGCATCGCAACGCACGTTAGAAAATTTTGGGCCCCCTCAATGCGTCAATCACTTAAAAAGTATTTAGAAAACAATCAAGGTGATGGGTTTAAGCCCATTATTTTAGAAGCCCTAACTAAGCATGAAGATAAATGGCTGTGATCGTTTAAACTGCTCTGACTTGATGACTTGATGACTTGATGACTTTGGTCTAAAACCAT
>CALBMZ010000272.1 GCA_937896225.1 uncultured Alcaligenaceae bacterium
GTTGGATGGTTGTGGCCTGTGTCACACTCATGTTTGGTTCCTCTTTGGCTTGGGCACAGCTGGGTAAAGTGCCTGAGCTGACGAAAGCTGAAATCGCTGCTCAAAAAAATGCTTCGGCTAAAAGTGTAGGTGCCGATAAAATTGCTGCGGTGGTGAACAAAGATGTGATTACGCAGCTTGAGGTCGACGACCGTGTTGATTTTATTGGCGGTGATTTAAAAAATCGGGGTGCACCTGTTCCTCCTCTCATAAATCTTCGTCAAATTGCATTAGAACAGTTGATTTCAGAACGTTTGGTTCAACAAGAAGCGAAGCGCATGGGTGTTGTGGTGAGCGCGAGTGAGGTCAATAACGCAATTGCTGAAATTGCCAAGCGAAACAATGTGCAACTTTCTCAAATTCGCAGGCAGATTGAGTCTTTAGGTTTGCCATGGGCTGATTTTGAGGCCAAAATTAAGCGTGACATTTTGTTTGAACGTATGCGCACACGTATGGCTGAGAACACTATGATGATCAGCGATACTGAAATTGATGCGTATTTACAAGAGCAAACTGCGCGCAAAGCGAGTGGTCTTGAGCCGCCTAAGCCTCCTCCTCCACCAACGCCTAAACCTCAACCTAAGCCTCGAGCTCAACCAGAGCAACCTTTAATTTTAGGAATTGCTCAAATTTTTATCAGAGTACCCGAGTCGGCTTCAGCAAGTGAGGTAGAGGCTTTACGTAAACAAATTAACCAACTGAGATCTCGGTTGTCAAAAGAAAGCTTTGAAAAAGTGGCAACCTCCTCTTCTCAGGGTGTTGAAGCACCGCGGGGTGGTGATATGGGTGTGAGGCCTGCAAAAGATTGGCCAGCTTTGTTTGAAAAGTCAGTGGTCAATTTGCAGCCTGGCCAAGTGACCAAAGTGATTAAAAGCCCTGCAGGTTTCCATATTTTAAAGTTGATGGGGCGGGCGGGTGGCCCACCTCCCAAACAAGCTGAAGCGCCAACGCCTGAACCCGTACCTCGTGCAGAGTCTGAAATACCAACTGGTCCTATGATGGTTGAGCAAACGAAAGCTAGACATATTTTGATCAAAACCTCTTCGGTGGTCAGTGACGAACGTGCTAAACAACGTATACAAGAGGCTCGGGAGCGAGTTATTCAGGGCAATCAACCTTTTTCCGATGTAGCTCGCCAGGTTTCTGAAGATGCCTCAGCCCCTTCAGGTGGTGAATTGGGTTGGGTCAACCCAGGTGAAACAGTTCCGCCATTCGAACGAGCCATGAATGCTTTGGCAATCGCAGAAATTAGTGAACCGGTGCAATCGCAGTTTGGCTGGCATTTAATTACGGTTGATGAGCGGCGTACAAAAGATATGGCCGAACAGTATCAACGCAACGTTGCGCGTCAAGCTTTATTTCAACGTCGTGCAGCGGCATCTTTTGACTCTTGGTTACAACAAGTAAAAAATCAAAGTTACATTGACGATCGTATGAAGCGTTACAACCAAGACGCTCCACAATAATTTTTTAAGGTTTTTAAGCGTGGCAAAACATACGGCTCGCAAACGGTTCGGTCAAAACTTTTTGACTGACTCATCGGTGATTGACTCAATCGTTCGGGCTATTGCGCCAACTCAAACTGACCATTTATTTGAAATTGGACCAGGTTTGGGCGCGTTAACCATTCCAATTTTAGAGCGCATTGATCATTTGAATGTAATTGAAATTGATCGTGACTTAGCTGCCCGTTTGAGCCATCGTTTCAAGCCACAACAATTGACGTTAATTGAACAAGATGCACTAAGTGTTGATTTTTCTAGCCTTGCGAAAGATTTAGGGCACTCTGTAAGAATCGTCGGCAATTTACCCTACAACATTTCTTCGCCTATGCTGTTTGCTTGTGCTGCACATGCTGATCACATTGTGGATCAATACTTTATGTTGCAGCGTGAGGTGGTTGATCGTATTGTCGCGGCACCCGACACCACTCATTACAGTCGTTTGTCTGTTATGTTGCAGTATCGTTACGCGGTTGAAAAACTTTTTGATGTGAGCCCCGAGGCATTTGACCCCCCGCCACGTGTGGTATCTTCGGTCGTAAGAATGGTGCCTCTCCCCCAATCTAGACCCCGAGCAAAAAATGATCAGATTTTTGCTGAAGTGGTACAAAAAGCGTTTGCACAACGCCGCAAAATGTTACGGGGGGCTTTAGGTGCCTGGGCTAAAAAAATGCCCTGGCAGACCGTTGGTGTTGAACCAACCTGGCGAGCAGAGCAAGTGAGCGTTGAAGGTTTTATTAAGATGGCAGATGCTTTAAGTGAGGCATCTAGTCAGACTGAATTAATGACTGGCTAATACTCGTAGATTTTTAGCCTTTACATGCTTTATCGCCTAAACAGTTAAACATTAAGTCATACGTAGTCAAACTGGGCGACGCTCAATGAGTTCTATTTTATAGCCATCAGGGTCTTGTACAAAAGCAATTACAGTGGTGCCACCTTTCATGGGCCCCGCTTCGCGAGACACTAAACCACCACGTTGCTTGACTGACTCACAGGCAGCGTAAGCATCATCAACCTGAACGGCTATATGACCAAATGCATCGCCTAGCGTGTAGGCATCAGTGTCCCAGTTATGGGTTAGTTCAATCACTGCGGCTTCGCTTTCAGGCTGATAACCTACAAAAGCAAGCGTAAATCGACCTGTTTCATAGTCTTGTCTACGCAGCAATTTCATACCCATAACATCAGTATAAAAAGCAATAGATCTATCCATATCGGTGACGCGTAACATTGTGTGCAAAATGCGCATAGAAGTCTCCTTAATCAGTCATATTTGGTAAATCACCAGGGGAAAATTTTTTCAAAGCCTGTCTTGCTTCTTTATAGTCTGGGTAGATGGCTTGAACTTCAGCCCAGAAGTCTTGACTATGGTTCAATTCTCTTAAGTGTGCCATTTCATGTGCAATGACATAATCAATTGCGCTCGGTGAAAAATGTATCAAACGCCAATTTAATGCAATGACCCGGTCACTGGTGCAAGAGCCCCAGCGCCCTAAAGCGTTTGAGAGTCGCCAAGATTTAATAGATAACCCAGTTTGTTGTTGAAAATGGGTGATGCGTATATCAAACCATTTTTTGGCTTGTTGTTGTAACCAACTTTGTGCCGCTTCACGTATGCGTGATGAATCGCTGTTTCCAGGAATAGGTAACCATAAGGTTTGACCTGTTTGAGGTTGAAGGGCATTGCCATCAAACGAGATTTTACCGCGGGCACTTGGGCTCGAGCCTATGCCGCATTGCAATGTAATTCGTTTGGCTAGGTAGGGTATGGTACCTCCTGGTTGCCAGCTTTTTGCAGCTAATGCTAGGCGCGAACGACGTGTTTGCATGGCTTGTAATTTGTCGAGTATCCAAGGCATTTTTTCTAAAACAGCGTCTTCGATTTGTTTTAAAGTTACCCAAGTGGGGGCCGCAACACGCAACCCTTCTTCGCCGACTGTAAAGCCTATAGAGCGGCGACGCGAGCGATTCAACACAAAACCGACTAGTATGCCTTGGTGATTTATTTCGCGCCAACTGCTGCCAGTTGGAATATGAGAGGGAACTGGGGTTAGGGCAGTTGATGCCTCAGCATGACTGTCAAGAGCTAAAGATAATTGTGACGGTGGGTGACTCACAAACGGGGGCCAAAACGTTCAGGGTTAAGATTTTTCATCTCGGTAGCGATCCAACTTTGTACCTTTTCATTAAGCGCTTCAGGCGTTAGCCCCTCTGAGGGTATGGGAGGGCCAATTGAAACTGTGATTAAGCCGCTTTTTTTAAGAAAGCTATTGCGCGGCCAACATTCACCTGCATTGTGGGCAATCGGTACAACGGGTGCACCTGTTCGAATAGACAGCAACGCACCACCAAACTTGAATCGCCCCATCTTACCTGGTGCGATGCGGGTGCCTTCTGGAAACAATATAGGCCACCGCCCTTCATCTAAACGCTTTTGACCAATATGCACGACCTGTTCAAAAGCTTCACGACCTTTGGCGCGATTGATAGGAATCATGCGTAACAATGCAAGTCCCCAACCAAAAAAAGGGACGAGGTGAAGCTCTTTTTTGTAGACAAAGCAAACTTGACGGGGCAAGTGGCTGGGTAAAAATAAAGTTTCCCATGCGGACTGGTGTTTTGACAAAATGATGGCTGGACCATCAGGTAGATTTTCCCAGCCTTTGACTTGCCAACGTACGCCGCAAAAAAAGCGTGCACCCCAAACGGCGAGTCGAGGCCAACCCATTGTTAATTTGTAGCGCCAGTGCAAGGGCGCGGGTGCCCAAAGCACGCATAAAAAAGCGTACGGTATGACTGTGATGATCAGAAACGCATAGTAAAGCGTTGCGCGAAGCCCAGTTAGCATTTTTTTATGGTCGTGGCGTTAAAAGTTGATCGGCGACATCAGTTAAGTTGCGTGCAAACTTAACATTTTCAGGTAAACCTTTTTGCGAGCGCGTTTTCATGCCATTTCCAGTTTCAACGAGCCAAGGTTGACAGCCTAGTGCGTGTGAGGCTTGAAGGTCGCGCAACGAGTCACCTACTGCAGGCACATCTTGCAAACTTATATCGAAACGTCTTGCAATGTCGTGAAATAAGCCCGGCTTGGGTTTGCGACAGTCGCAACCCTCGTCAGGGCCATGGGGGCAAATAAAAAACGCGTCAATTGCCCCACCTAAACTCACTAAAGATGAACGTATTTTGGTGTGAATTTTTGAAAGTGTCGGTGCGTCAAAAAGTTTACGTGCGAGCCCAGACTGATTAGATGCCACCACAACTTTCCACCCTGCTTGATGAAAACGTGCAATCGCTTCTAAGCTGCCCTCAATGGGGTGCCATTCGTCAGGGCTCTTAATGTAGTCTGGGCTGTCATGGTTAATGACACCGTCGCGATCAAGAATAATAAGTTTCATTTTTTTATGCTGAAAGTTTAGAAATGTCAGCGACTTGGTTCATCACCCGATGTAGCTCGTTTAGTAATGCTAAACGGTTTTGTCGAATCGTTGAGTCATCAACCATAACCATTACGTCATCAAAAAAAGTATCGACTGGTGCGCGTAACGTTGCCAGATGCGACAGCGCTGAGGCAAAGTGGCCTTGCAACATGTCAGCCTGGGCAAGTGGTGCGACTCGTGCCAAAGCTGCGCCCAATGCTTGTTCTGCACCCGCTTGAAAACGTTTAGGGTCAGCTCGCGTTATGCTACTTAGATCGTCAGTTGCTTTTTTCAGGACATTTCCAATTCGCTTGTTGGCGGCCGCTAAGCTGGGTGCATCATCTGTTTGAGAAAACACAATGGTCGCTGAAATGCGAGCCAACACTTGATGAATAGGCGGGTCAATGGCCAAAACGGCATCAACAACTGAACGAGGCGTTTGAGTCAGTTGATTGCGGTAGCGTTCAATGACGAAGGCATACACTTGGTCGATCGTATCGGGTAAAAGGGCTTCGCGTTGGGCAAAGCTTTCTAGGGCTGCTTGAAGTAAACCGCGTAGACTTAAATCAGTGGTTTGATTAATGGGTAATAAACCGCCCGCACAAAGTTGTTCAAAAGCGTTAATTAAACCCAGTGCCGCTCGTCGTAAACCAAAGGGGTCTCGTTCACCAGTGGGGGCCAAACCAATACCCCAAATACCGATTAACGTTTCAGCCCGGTCAGCCATGAACAAGGCGGCTGTTACAGCATGATCAGCTGTTATAGGGCTTTCAAGGCGAATGCGGTATTGCATGGCAATGGCTTGCGCCACTGCAATCGGTTCACCACCGCTCAACGCATAGTCATGTCCCATTAAACCCTGTAGTTCGGGAAACTCGCCCACCATCAGTGTGGTGAGATCAGCTTTGGCTAATAAAGCCGCACGTTCGCACTGTGCCACATCAGTACCAAGTGCATGACCCGCCCAAGCTGCAATACGCTTGACCCGCTCAACGCGTTCACCTTGAGAGCCCAACTTGTTGTGATAAACAATTTGGTTCAGTGCCTCAACACGTTGGTGCAAGGGCGTTCGTAAATCGGTACGATAAAAGAATTCTGCATCGGCCAATCGCGGCCTAATGACGCGCTCATTGCCTGAAATGATGGCGCTTGGGTCGCTAATTGGCATGTTGCTAACGATTAAAAATCGATGGGTCAGATTTCCTGTTTGAGGATCAAAAAGTGGAAAATACTTTTGATTTAAACGCATGGTCAGAATCAAGCAGGCCTGGGGTACTTCTAAAAAACGGGGTTCAAATTTGCCAACATACACGGCGGGTGATTCAACCAATGCCGTCACCTCATCGAGTAAGGCTTCAACCTCGGCGCCTTGCCCAATTGTGGCCGATAATTTGGTAGCCTCTGCGAGCAGGTCTTGTTCGATACGGTCACGACGCGTCTTAAAGGCAGCACATACTTGACCCGTATGAGCCATCATAGATTCGTATTGATCGGCGTGCGGCAGGTCGAATGATGCAGGGTGTAAAAAGCGATGCCCCATCGTTTGCCGACCCGAGGTTAAACCTAACGCTTGTGCAGGTAAGACCTCATCGCCCCAAAGGACAACGAGTTTGTGAGCAGGTCGCACGAAGTGCACCGAGGTTAAGCCATCAGCGAGTTGGTAACGCATGACTTTTGGAATCGGTAATGCCGTGAGGGCTGTATCGATGACACTTTGAATGATTTCGAGTAATTTTGCGCCGGGTGCTTGCCCTTGAGCCACTAAATAGTCTTGCTTGCCATCAGTTACTTTATGTAACTGCGCTATGTCAAAATCTTGTAAGCCCTTGCTGGCTAGTTTTTTCAGCAGTGCCGGGGTGGCTTGACCATCGGCATCAAGACCCACTAAAGCGGGCATGAGTTTTTCAGAGAAGGTTTGTTCGGGTGCCGTACCGTTGACGGCTGAAAGGTGAACAGCCAAATGTCTGGGGGTAGCGTAGGGCGTTACCACGCAATGTGTTGCCAACAAATGATGATTTGCCAAAGTGCTTTGCACACTTTGAGCAAAGGCTTCACCTAAACGCTTTAAGGCTTTTGGAGGCAGTTCTTCGGTAAAAAGCTCAATTAATAACGGTCGAGTGCTCATGTGGTTAAGTTCTCTTGCTTAGCAAGCATTGGGAAGCCCAATGCTTCGCGCGATTCAAAATAAGCCTTGGCTACGGCTCGTGATAAGTTACGAATACGCCCGATGTAAGCTGCACGTTCGGTTACACTGATTGCCCCTCTGGCATCTAGCAAGTTGAACGTATGGCCCGCTTTAAGCGCTGCCTCATAGGCTGGTAAGGCAAGAGGCACTTGCATGAGTTGCTGAGCTTGCTGTTCATAATCGTTAAAGTGTTGAAATAACATCGCGGTATTCGCATGCTCAAAGTTGTAGGTTGACTGCTCTACTTCGTTTTGATGAAACACATCTCGGTAATACAGGGTGTGGCCTTCGTGTTTCGTCCAGACTAAATCGTAAACACTTTCAACGCCTTGCAAATACATGGATAATCGTTCAAGGCCATAAGTTATTTCGCCGGTCGCTGGGTTGCAATCTAGGCCGCCAACTTGTTGAAAATAGGTGAACTGGGTGACTTCCATGCCATTTAGCCAAACTTCCCAGCCTAAGCCCCAAGCCCCAAGTGTGGGGTTTTCCCAATCGTCTTCGACAAAACGAATGTCATTTTTTTGCGAGTCAATACCGATGGCTTCGAGCGAACCAATGTATAAATCTAAAATATTTGTCGGTGCAGGTTTTAGCACCACTTGAAACTGATAATAATGTTGAAGCCGATTGGGGTTCTCACCATAACGCCCGTCATTTGGACGCCTTGACGGTTGCACGTAGGCCGCACGCCAGGGCTCTGGCCCAATCGCTCTAAGAAAGGTAGCCGTATGAGAGGTGCCAGCGCCGACTTCCATGTCGAGGGGTTGCAATAAGGCGCAACCTTGTTGAGCCCAGTACTCTTGCAGGCGCATGATGATTTGTTGAAACGTTAGCATGGCAGTTTTTATGTAAATGATTGGAGTTAGCGATATTTTAAGTATTTTAACGGAATGCGCTAAAACTCTCGGCTGAGTTGTGTCGTCGCACATTCCAACCTCAAACAATTTCTTTTCATGTGTGGGTGCCATGTTTATGGCACAGCGTCATTCCATTTGCCAAAATAGCGCTTTATGGCCAAAATACTCGAATATCAAACCGCTAAAAAACGTATTGCTTATTAAAAAAGGTTGAATCACAATGCCCGTCACCATTCGCGAAGATGATCTAATTGAATCGATTGCCGATGCTATTCAATTTATCAGTTTCTACCACCCTGCAGACTTTATTCAATACATGTCACGTGCTTACGAGCGAGAGCAAAGCCCAGCCGCGCGAGATGCGATGGCGCAAATTTTGACTAACTCGCGTATGTGCGCCGAAGGTCGTCGCCCACTTTGCCAAGACACGGGTATTGTGAATGTTTTTTTAAAAGTGGGTATGAATGTGCGCTTTGATTCAAGTCGTAGCGTTCAAGAAATTTGTGACGAAGGCGTTCGTCGAGGTTATACCAACCCTGATAACCCTTTGCGTGCCTCGGTGCTTGATGACCCCTTGTTTAGCCGTCGCAATACCAAAGATAACACTCCCTGTATCGTCTCAGTAGAGTTAGTGCCAGGTGATACGGTAGATGTGCAAGTCGCCTCTAAAGGCGG
>CALBMZ010000273.1 GCA_937896225.1 uncultured Alcaligenaceae bacterium
TCGTGCACCATTGCAAAGCTGATGAGTTAATGAGTGATAAAGAAACCATGCAACGCTTTTTAGGTGTACGTTAATTCAATATGACAATAGCTCATTTAGATCAAATGAATTTGTGTGAAGCAGCCCTGGCTGTTGCTCAGGGTGAGGTCAGTTCACAGCAACTGACAGAACATGCTATCAATAGACTTAAAGAAGTGGGTCCAAAATTAAATTGTGTTGTGTCGATTCATGAAGAAAAGGCGCTAGATTCTGCATATGAAGCAGATAAAGTGAGGTCTTTAGGTAAGCCGCTTGGCCCATTACATGGTGTTCCATTGGCGCACAAAGAACTCTTTTATCGTCAAGGTGTTGTATCAAATAATGGATCAATCATTTCTGAAGGTTTTCTTCCAAGTGAAACATCGACAGTACTGACGCGTCTTGACCAAGCGGGTGCCATAGATGTCGGACAATTGCATATGGCTGAATTTGCAATGAGCCCGACAGGTTTTAATTTGCATTATGGGCATGTCAAAAACCCTTGGAATTTAGCTTATTGCCCAGGTGGCTCTTCGAGCGGTTCTGGTGCAGCAGTTGCTGCAAGGTTAGTGTTCGGTTCATTGGGCACTGATACGGGCGGCTCTATTAGGCACCCTGCAGCGATGTGTGGTGTGACGGGCATTAAACCAACCTGGTCTAGGGTTAGTAACTATGGTTCCATGCCTCTGTCGGTATCACTTGATTGTGCGGGCCCCATAGCCAGAACAGCGCGTGATTGCGCTAGGCTTCTGAGTGTTATTGCTGGTTTTGACTCAAATGATCTAGCCAGCTCGGCCTTACCTGTTCCACATTACGAAGATTTTTTAACAGGTCGGTTAAAGGGTGTAAAAATTGCTGTGCCGGGTGCGTATTATGAACAAAATCAAGATGAAGGCGTTGCCCAAGCATTAAAAATTGCGTTAGATACCTTTTCCAGTGCAGGTGCTCAGGTAATTCATACTAAGCCACCTGATATGGATGTCATCAATCGCATGATGGCAATTGTCTTAACAGTTGAGGCGGCTGCGCATCATCAAGCTTGGATCAGTGAAAGACCTCAAGACTATGCCCCACAAGTATTGGCTCGATTTAAACCTGGCTTTGAGTTTTCTGGTATTCAATATTTTGATGCCATGTCGTTAAGAGCAAAGCTGACAAATGAATGGCTTAAAGCAGTATTAGGTGATGCAGACGTGGCTTTTATGCCAACTATTCCTGTGTCTGTTCCTAGTATTGCAGAAACGACTGAAGGTGATTGGGGTAATATCGCTAAAAAGATAAGCGTCATTACTCATTGTAATCGGGGCATTAATTATCTTGGCTTGCCAGCTATTAGCACACCTGCAGGTTTTGCAAATGACTTGCCTGTTGCATTCCAGCTGGTTGGCCGTCATTTTGATGAAGCAAAACTTTTAATGATTTCTGATGCCTATCAAAGATTAACTGATTGGCATACACGATCTCCGATGATGGCATAAAAATGCATCAAATTAAAACTCATAATGTTTCTAACAAGATGGTAGTGGGCATCATTGGTTTGGGTATTATGGGTTTGGCTATTGCTGAAAACCTAATTAAAGACGGCTACATCGTTCACGGTTTTGACACGTTAAGTCGTCAACGCCAAAAACTTAAAAAGTTAGGTGGTTACCCTGCGTCTTCTATCACCGCGTTGCCTCTAGAAATTGAAGTGATATTAACTTCTTTGCCATCAGGCCAAGCATTGTATGAGGTGTCGACTGCTTTAAGTATTCAAGCGCGAAGTGGTGTGGTTTTGGTTGAAACCAGTACATTGACATTGGAGGATAAAAAACAAGCAGCAAAGTTATTAAAATTGGCGGGTATACAGTCTTTAGACTGTCCACTATCAGGCACAGGCTCACAAGCAAAAGTTAAAGACTTAGTGGTT
>CALBMZ010000274.1 GCA_937896225.1 uncultured Alcaligenaceae bacterium
TCTCATTTTTCAATGGATAAAAAAATTGTAGTTTCACTTTCATTCTTTGCCTCACACTTCAATTGTTGTAACACACCACTTACTATAACCCGCTATTAATTGTTGGCGTATGCACTGGCCGCACCTTTGTTGCACTTTGCGGTGTAGATGGTTTTGGTTTACAACTCTACGGTGCTAGCAGTACCAGTAAAAACGCGGCGCTCTATCATGCAGAACGTGAGTTTTAGCGTTAGTCAAGGAGTGAGCACCACGAATACCATTCAGGTGGTTGGTAACGGACATCTGCAAACCGATTTGGACGAGAAGAATAAAAAAGCCCTGTATTTAAAATGAAATAGCAAGGCTTTTAAGATATTCTTGGACGGGTAAAAAATCTATTCGATGTTCTGAGCTTGCTCTCGCATTCGTTCGATAAGTAGTTTCAAGTCAATTGCAGTGCGGGTCATGTTGAGGTGGCCTGATTTTGAACCTAATGTGTTGGCTTCACGGTTCATCTCTTGGAATAGAAAATCTAGACGTTTGCCTAAACTTTGATTTTTAGCACCAACAGATAGTAAGTGGTGCAGTTCTTGAACGTGTGAATTTAAGCGATCAAGTTCTTCAGCCACGTCAACTCGAAGTGCAAAAATAGAAGCTTCCGTTGCTAAGCGAGCAGACAGCTCTTCGCCACCGATCTGGCTAAAGCCATCGGGAAATACTTGTTCAAGTGATTCACGTAGTTTTTGTGCTGATTTGTCTCGTTGATTTTGCAGTAGTGTCGGTAAGTGAGTACTCAATTCTGTTGCGATTTGTGCCGCTTGATAAGACGCTTCTAGCATGACTTGAGCTAACCGTTGCCCCTCACGCGCCCGGGCGTCTAGTGCTTGATTTAGGGCGCCATCGCACGCATGCAAGGCGGGGGTCAACCACTGAGCTGGGTCAATTTGGACGCGCGTGGTTGACGGCCAAGTTAAAAGGTCTGCCAAGGTTGGAGCAGCCAGATCAGGTAAGTGTTTTTTGAGGCTAGCAAAGGTTTTTACCGCCTCAGCAATTAATTCAGGGTTTAGTCGATCTGCACCTTCGGTCGAAGCACGTGTAAACGAAGCACGTATATCAACTTTGCCACGTTTGAGTTGACTTGAAACGCGTTCACGAATAGGCTGCTCAATGAGTCGTAATTCGTCTGGTAACCGAAACTGTAAATCTAGGTACCGGCTGTTCACACTGCGAATTTCTATGGTGACGGCACCAAACTCGGCTTTGCTTTCTGCCATACCAAAACCTGTCATGCTGTAAATCATTTTAAGGCCTCACACTGATTGCTGCCCCGTCTGGGCTGCGGGGATCAGAAACACCTTGCATGATACCTGCTTGATTTGACACCAAACGGGTAACGGGGGATGACAACGGTTTGGTCGTTGCGTCTTTAGGCTTATAGTTTAAAACAGGTACAAGATTGCGTTGCACACTTTGAATGCGCCCCATGGTGCCCATCACCCGTACATCGTGCCCCATTGCCCTCAGCAGTGCAAGGGTGTCAGGGCTAAAGCCTTGTTCGACACGAATAAAGTCTGGTAGCCATTGGTGATGCATTCTGGGCGCTGCAGCGGCTTGCGCAATGTTCATATTAAAGTCGACCACATTTATGATGTGTTGCAAAACGGTTGTGATGATTCGTGCCCCACCAGGTGAGCCCGTTGCAAACCAGGGTTGATCATCACGAAATACGAGGGTCGGAGTCATTGAACTTAAAGGTCGCTTACCAGGTTGAATGTTATTGGCCTTATTACCCACTAGCCCAAAAGCGTTGGGCACACCCGATTTAACTGAAAAATCGTCCATTTCATTGTTTAATAAAACGCCAGTACCTTCAGCCATCCAGCCCGAGCCGAAATATAAATTGAGCGTGGTTGTGGTGCTAACCATATTGCCTTGCACATCAATTACTGAAAAATGTGTAGTTTGATCGCTTTCATACGGCATAGGGTTGCCCGCATTAACCTCGACACTGGGTGTAGCTTTTAAACGGTCAATTTTTTTAACCAATGATTGAGCATAAGCCTTTGACGTCAGCCCCTTAAGTGGCACCTTTATAAAATCAGTATCACCTAAGTATTCAGCGCGATCTGCGTAGGTGAATCGACTCACTTGTGCCAGATCATGAATCGTTTGTGCACTACCCCAACCATTTTGGGCTAAAGGTAACAGTTCAAGCATATTCAACATTTTTATAAGATGAACGCCACCAGAACTGGGAGGCGGCATACTGGCAACCGTCACCCCTTTGTAGGTTCCCCAAATAGGAGGCCTTTCTTTCGGTTCGTAGGTTGATAAATCAGCTTCAGTAAAAATAGGTTGGATTCTTTTTTTTAAGGGCTGATTACTGGCGTGCTGTTGAGTATCTTGAGTCGAAACATTGAGCGTTTCTAAGATTGAATCGGCGACGGGCCCCTCGTAAAAACCCTGTCGACCTTGCTGTGCAATACGCTCTAAAGTCATGGCCAAATCAGCTTGAACTAATTTGTCGCCTGCCGACAACGTTTTCAGCTCATCAAGCGGACAAACTGTGATTTCGCAAGTCACCGAGGCATTACGTTTGACAAAAAACACTTTGCGGCTGGCTGTTGATTTACCTAAATGATTGCGGTGTGAAGCCAATATATCGGCGAGTTCATGCGAAACCGTAAAACCTTCTCTGGCTAGTGCAATAGCCGGTTCAATAACTGTTCTTTGGCTAAATGTGCCATATTGGTTGAGTGCCATCAGTAACCCTGCAACTGAGCCTGGCACCCCAACTGACGCCACGCTTTGGGTTGACATACCCTTAATGACTTGGCCCTGCTCATCTAAATACATATCTCGCGAGGCACTGCTAGGCGCGACTTCACGAAAATCAAGGGCGATTGTTTTGAGCGGCTCTTGACGATGAATCATCATAAACCCCCCGCCACCTAAGTTGCCTGCATAAGGCAGTACAACCGCTAGGGCAAAGCCCGTGGCAACGGCGGCATCAACCGCATTGCCCCCTTGCCTTAATATTTTGGCACCCACGGCAGAAGCGAGTGCTTCGTCACTGGCCACCATGCCACCATGACCAAAAACGGGCTGATAAATTTGATTTTTTCTGTCGTAATTTAAAACGGCTTCTTCTTTATGCGAAGCGCTACTTGATGTAGTGCTTGTTGCACTCTGCAAAATCGTTTGCGAAGTGTTTTGTGGAAGCGTTTTTAATGGTGGTTGAGATGCTGCACCTAACGGGTACAAACCCAATTGCAAACCAAGAACGAGCAGGGTGGTGAGCGTGGTTCGATGTAAACCAATATTCAACATGGGCTTGTATTCTTTAAATAACATGTGGGTTTCTCAAGAGGTCATTTTTTTGGGTTTGACTGAGTTATAGCCGCTAGCACTTAAACATCAACCAAAGATCAACTTTACATTAACTCTACAGCGAGGTGATGCGTATACTGTGATGAAATCATATTAGATATAACCAAATATAAGCTTAGGGGTACTCTTTCGTGTCAAAACAGCCTGCTCATCCATCTTCAACCATGTCGACCACAGCGTCAACCCTTAAGGCTAATCGCCACGAGCAACGCGCCTTGAATGCTTTGCGCCCCATTTCGTTTGAGCGGCAATTTACCCGTTATGCTGAAGGTGCCGTGTTGGTTAAAGCTGGTCATACTCATGTTTTATGTACAGCCAGCGTGCTTGAAAAAGTACCCCCTTTTATGAAGGGCCAAGGTCGTGGCTGGGTAACCGCTGAATACGGCATGCTGCCTCGTGCTACCCACACCCGGTCAGACAGAGAGGCAGCAAAAGGTAAACAATCGGGCCGAACTCAAGAAATTCAGCGTTTAATTGGCCGCAGTTTACGGGCGGTGACTAACTTAGAAGCTTTAGGCGAACGCACCATACATATAGATTGCGATGTACTGCAAGCAGATGGAGGCACCCGTTGTGCCAGCATTACAGGGGCTTGGGTGGCTTTGGCCGATGCCATTGATCAGTTAATAGAAAAGGGGCTGCTAAAGCTAAACCCTTTAACCGATACCGTGGCAGCGGTTTCTGTCGGCGTGGTCAATGGCGAACCTATGCTCGATCTTGACTACAACGAAGACTCACAATGCGATACTGATATGAATATTGTGATGACGGGCGCTGGTACGTTGAGGTTCAAGGCACCGCTGAAGGGGTAGCTTTTGATCGTGACGCCTTAAACAGCTTGCTTGATTTAGCTCAACAAGGCATCAGCGAGCTCATCACACAAGCACACCAAGCTCGACTAATCAAAACCTAAATGCGGGTAGCGTTTCAAGGCGGTGCAACGACCACACGTTTTGAATCAAGGTTGAAATGCCTTGATCAATTTTTGCTTGGCTCATATTTTTTAAACCGTATGCGGCCAATCGACGCACTTTTGCTTCGATTTCAGTTCGGCTTAACGTGTTACCTGGGTCGCCCTTTGGCTCGTCAACATGCCCTTCGAACAAACGGCCGTCGTTTGTCGTGACGGCTACTCGACCTAACCAACGGGCGGGGTAAGCTTGTTCAACTTCCTCATCGAACTGCATGGTGACGCGTTGCGCAAACGCTATAATTTCAGGGTCATGTAAGCCTTGATCAAAGTTCACGAGATCAGCTGTATTCTTAATTGCAATCAGCCCCAATACTCGACCCATTGAAAATTTTGATTGATGCACCGTTTGAGGGTTTGCAGCAGGCCCTAAAACATCAATAGCGGCCTGATGAACTTTAGCGGTTACCGTTGCAATGTCGTCAGCTTTGAGCTGATGAACATGCATGACTTGAGCCAATGCATCCGCTGCAGGGTGTGTGTGACGACAAGCCGCATGGAACTTAAATGACGTTTCAGTTAATGCCCAACGTTTTACTAAACCATCAGTCAAACGAGATAAATCTGTGTCAGTTGACATGGCCGCACCAATGCCTTGCGGCCCTTCAAAAATATGCTGCGCCCCAGTGAAACCTTGCTGCGCTAAATAGGCCGCTTGCATGCCTGAACAAGATGCGTGTGCAGTGTGCAGTGGTTTAGAGTCAGCCGCATCGCGTAAAAATTCCCACAAACCGGCTGCCGTGGTGCCAGCTGAACCAAACGCATGACGCATTTGTTCTGGCGTCAGTTTCAACAAATGACCGACAGCTGCAGCACTGGCAAATGTACCCGCCGTCGCAGTTGTATGAAAAATTTTGTAATGCGAACGTCCCAAAAACTCACCGACACGAATACCCACCTCATAGCCCGCCACGCAAGCAGTGATTAAGTCTTTACCCGATGCCCCAATTGATTGAGCAACGGCCAAAGCCGGCGGGAAAACCACTGCAGCAGGGTGAAAGACCGAACCGTTGTGAACATCATCTTGTTCAACGATATGTGTTGCCGCAGCATTGCACATAGATGCAAAGTACGGCGAAGTGGTGACTTGTCGCACCAAATCTTCTGACGCGCCAGAGGTAGGCCCCATCATTTGTGCAAAGTGAGCTATGGCAAGGCTTGGGGCGGTTTGCGACCCCGCAAATATTGAGCCAAATGTATCAAGAAACAAGTCTTCACAACGTCTCACAACTGTGTCAGGTAGGTCAGCAAACTTTAAGTTTGCAGCAAAAGTTGCTAAAGATTGTGTTGGGCTTTGCATGAAATCAACCTAATTAATTTTAACTTCAATTTAAAACGTGACTAACGCATGAAAACATGCAAAGCTTCAAAATGAACGCGGAAGCCCTAAAACGTGTTCGGCCACGTAAGACAAAATCAAATTCGTCGAAATGGGTGCCACTTGGTATAAACGGGTTTCACGGAACTTACGCTCAATATCGTACTCGCAGGCAAAACCAAAACCACCGTGAAATTGTAAACAAGCATTGGCTGCTTCCCAAGACGCATCGGCTGCGAGCAGTTTTGACATATTCGCTTCTGAACCACAGGGTAGATGTTCATCATATAACCGACAGGCTTCGTAACGCATCAAACTGGCCGCCTCAATGTTAACGTGGGCCCGTGCAATGGGAAACTGGACTCCTTGGTTTTGCCCAATCGGTCGACCAAACACAACACGTTCCTTGACGTATTTGCTAACTCGGTCAATAAACCAATACCCATCGCCAATACATTCGGCTGCAATCAGGGCTCGTTCAGCATTTAAACCGTCAAGAATATAGCGAAAGCCTTTTCCTTCCTCACCAATCAAATTTTCTGCTGGAATTTCTAAATTATCAAAAAACAATTCATTAGTTTCATGATTCACCATATTTAAAATAGGTCGAACCGTCATGCCATGCTTAATCGCGTGATGCAAATCAACAATGAAAATTGACATACCTTCACTTTTTCGTGTGACTTGATCAAGTGGAGTGGTGCGGGCTAATAAAATCATTAAATCTGAATGTTGAATACGAGATATCCAGACTTTTTGGCCATTGATGACATACTTGTCACCTTGTTTGACAGCCGTGGTTTTAATTTTCGTTGTGTCCGTGCCAGTGGTGGGTTCGGTGACACCCATCGATTGCAGGCGCAGCTCGCCACTAGCAATACGGGGTAAATACAAGTCTTTTTGCTCTTTTGAGCCGTGCCGTAACAGTGTACCCATGTTGTAGAGTTGGCCATGACAGGCACCTGAGTTGCCGCCGCAACGGTTGATCTCTTCCATAATGACTGACGCCTCAGTCAAGCTAAGCCCTGAGCCACCGTATTCCTGTGGAATTAAGGCGGCCATCCAACCGGCGTCAGTTAAGGCTTTAACAAATGCTTCAGGGTAGCCTCGAGCCTCATCAACCTTTCTGAAATACTCATCGGGAAATTGAGCACACAAACTTCGTATGCCGTCTCTAATTTCTTGGTACTGCGAATTATGTGCGGTCATTATTGTCATACTATGATAGTTGAGTTTAAGACGATACTTTGCACGAGAGTATGACACTTGCCAATTTTAATTTTATGAAGTCCGACTTTATTTTTACGAAGAAATCTTATTTAATTTGTAAACGCCTAGTTTTTATTCTTGAATATTGATGTTTTTTAATGCTCCAACTTTTATTTTTTGAAGACATAACAAATGGCCAGCCACTTAGACCTAGTTGATTTGCGTTTAGTTATCCATATTGGTGACGCACAAAGTTTGACCCGTGGAGCTGAGAAATCTCATCTTTCTTTGCCGGCAGCCAGTAACCGCGTCAAAAACCTTGAAGTTCACCTGGGCACAAAACTGTTTGACCGCAATAATCAGGGCGTTACATTAACACCTTCTGGTGAGGCATTTATTCGTCATGCCCGAAAAGTGATGCAGCAAATGAATCACTTGCAAGGTGATATGCAAGAATTTACCCGTGGCATCAAAGGCCACATAAAAGTGTTGGCAAACACGACTGCCATGAGCGAGTTTATGCCTAATATTTTGGCTAAATTTTTAGCTCAACATCGTGATGTCACAGTTGAACTACGAGAACGGCTTAGTTATTTAGTGGTGAAAGCGGTTGCTGAAGGCAACGCCGATTTAGGTATTGTGGCTGGGCAGTCTGTGGCTCATGACATTGAATTTTTGCCCTACCATCGTGACCGTTTAGTGTTGGTCACTGATTTGAACCACCCGTTAGCCGAACTTGCAGAGGTGTCGTTTGTTGAAACTTTGCAATATGAATATGTCGGCTTGTCTGAATGGTCTGCCATTCATGCCTTTTTAATCCAAGCTGCCGATAATTTAGGCGTTAACTTTCGGTTTAGAGTGGAAGTGGGCAGTTTTGACTCGGTTTGCCGTATGATTGAAGCGGGTGTTGGGGTAGGGGTTGTGCCAGAACGGGTCGCGAATCGTTATGGTCAAAACATGAACATTAAATCAATTCGATTGACTGACAATTGGGCTGAAAGGCAGCTCTATATTTGTGTGCGTGCGCTAAAAGACTTGCCCCATTTTGCCCGCGCTTTAGTAGAGATGATGCAACAAGAATCACGTCAGCCCAACACATGACAAAAATACGGAATGACATAAAGGATCCATCATGAAAGAAGTGGTTTTGGCAACAGGTAACGCTGGTAAAGTAAAAGAATTCGATAGCTTGTTAGCGCCGCTCGGTTTTAAAGTCATTTCACAATCTGAATTAGGGGTGAGCGATGCGGCCGAGCCTTATCTAACATTTGTTGAAAACGCTTTAACAAAAGCTAGGCATGCCAGTGAACAAACAAAAAGGCCTGCCTTAGCAGATGATTCTGGTTTGTGTGTTGCGGCCCTAGGTGGGGCACCTGGCGTTCATTCAGCCCGCTATGCTGGCATTGATTTACCTGACCGTGCCCAACGAGATTTAGCAAATAATCAAAAATTAATGGAAATGCTAGCTGATCAAACTGATCGACGCGCTTGGTTTGTGGCTTGTTTGGTTTGGGTTGAACACCCTGAAGACCCTTTACCTATTATTGCGCAAGCGACTTGGGCAGGCCAAATTGTTGATACGGCTCAAGGCAACTATGGTTTTGGTTATGACCCCCATTTTTACATTCCCAACTTATTTAAAACGGCGGCGTCCATCACACCAGAAGAGAAAAATAGGCATAGTCATCGTGCCCAAGCGTCTGAAATATTAATAAATGAGCTCAAAGTTCGGGGTTATTTAACTTCGGCATCTGTTTCACCAAAACGAGCATCATGAACACACGTCGTACCATTCCTATTGTTCCGGTAGAAGCATTCGGTGAAAAAACCTTGGGGGGCGACTTACCGCAGGCTATAAAAAAGCCAACAGTTGGGGCCTCGGGCTTATCTGCCATGCCGCCTTTGACACTCTACATTCATGTGCCTTGGTGTGTTCGTAAATGCCCGTACTGCGACTTTAATTCACATCGAGCACCCGAAGTCATTCCCGAGGAAGCTTATTTAGATGCGCTCGCTGCCGACTTAGAGCAAGGCTTACCCCTAATTTGGGGGCGCCAAATTCATGCTGTTTTTGTAGGAGGTGGAACGCCCAGCCTATTATCGTCAGAAGCAATTGATCGGTTGCTTGCCATGATTCGGGCTTACTTACCTATTTGGCCTGATGCTGAAATCACCTTAGAAGCTAACCCTGGTGCTGCTGAGGCACAACGCTTTAAAGGTTATGCACAAAGTGGTATTAATCGAATTTCATTAGGTATTCAATCTTTTAACGATACACATCTGACAGCCTTGGGTCGTGTACACAATAGTGATCAAGCTCGTGCTGCTATTGAGATGGC
>CALBMZ010000275.1 GCA_937896225.1 uncultured Alcaligenaceae bacterium
ATAAATTTCCTAACGAAATAGGGATGGTAGAAAATGAAGCTGTATCACTCCTCCAACTCGCCTTACGCTCGCAAAGTTCGTGTGTTGATTATTGAACGTAATCTTGGCGATAAAGTTGAAGTCGTCGCAGTTGATACCTCAGACACCAATGGGCCTTTGAGCAAAGTTAACCCGCTTGGTAAAGTACCTGCCTTGGAAACTGAGGACGACGGCATTGTGCTCGACTCTTTGGTTATCTGTGAGTACCTCGATGGCTACACCAAAAGCGCTTCAAGTCCTGGCAAGGTGATGGACATCCATGAAAAATGCTTTATAGCTATCGGAAACGGTATGTTAGATGTGGGCTATGCCGCCCGGATGGAGAGTCAACGTCCAGAAAACTTGAAATGGCAGACCTGGAAAGACAAACTGTTTGGCAAGATCAATCGCACACTCGACTATCTTGAATCGATTGCGCACACCATACCATCTGAAGCCACGATCGGAGCCATTGGACTCGCGTGTGCTTTGGAATGGTTGCAATTTCGCCATCCTGATGGAGACTGGCTCAGTCACCGACCCAAGCTAAGCAAATGGGCGGTAACTTTTGGCCAAAGACCCTCAATGGTGGATACCCGACCGGTTTAGCCGGCATATAGACCCCATACCCAATAAAAATTATGGAGACAACCAAATGAACACTAAAAATTTATTATCTATTGCTGCTTTAGGCAGTTTAATGGTGGGTGCTGCAGCAACGGCTCAAACCACTTTTAGCCTAGCACATGGTTCACCTGCTAAGCACGTCATCACTAAAGAGTTTGTTGAGCCCTGGATGACTTGCGTCACCAACGCAGCAGGCAAAGATGTTGAATTTAAGTATTTTCCTTCCGGCCAGTTAGCTTCCTTAAAAGAACTCTTGCCTGCGCTATCGCGCGGTGTGGCAGATGTTGCACCGGTACCTATCGGTTACTACAGCGACAAGATGCCTCTTAATGGTGTGTCGATGTTGCCAGGTTTAGGGGCGACATCAGAAGAAATTGTTACGGCTTACTCAAAAAGCATTAAGACTCCGGAGTTGACTAAAGAATTTAAAGTTAACGGAATCGTACCGATTGCCGTGATGGCATTTCCACCCTACCAAATCGTTTCTGTTTCTAAAGAAATCAAAACCCCTGAGCAATTTAACGGCAAAGTTGTTCGTTCAGCTGGTGGTGCAATGGATTTAGTGATCAAGTCGCTTGGGGGATCGCCTGCTGCGATTTCAATTGGTGATACTTATGTTGCCTTACAACGTGGCACGGCAGACGCCACCATTTCAGCTCTTTCAAGCGTTGATGGCTACAAGTTGCAAGAGCTGGCTAAAACAATTAGCACAAATGGTTCTTTTGGCACATTTGTGAATGTGATGTCTATTCGCGAAGATAAGTGGAACCAGATGAATGACAGTATGAAACAAGTCTTTTTAGATTGTGGTCAAAAGGTTCAGTTACAAGCGGCTCAAAATCTTGACAAAGCTGGGGCCGGGCTTACCAAGAAATTCTCTGATGCAGGCGTAGAGATGTTTGCTTTCAGCCCTGAACAAATTAACGTCATTTCTGGCAAGCTCAGTGTGGTGTATCAAGACTGGGTAACACGATTAAATGGTCGTGGCCTGCCTGCAGAGACCGTGTTGAGTACTTATAAATCTAATTTCTAAGCACAAAGCACGAACGGAGATAATCTCATGCACCGTGAAAAGGTAAGTAGGGGGCTGCTTGAGCGGCTCGCATATGGTCTCACTTTTATAGAGAACATCTGTGTTGTTATAGCCGGTTTTGCTTTAGTTGTTGCAATTCTGCTTACCAGTGCTAACGCTTTTTCACGCCACCTGTTTGCAGCACCTATCGAATTTCAACTTGAACTCACCCAAACTTATTTATTGGTGATACTAATTACCTTGGCCTTGCCTTGGGGGTTTCGTCAGGGTGGTTTTATACGTATAACACTGCTGTCTGAGATTTTGGGTCAAAAAATGTGGCACCGCATTTACCAATCAGGGTTGATTATCTCCTCGCTCTACTTACTTTTATTGGGCTATGAGGCATTGATCGTTTTTATCGATGCTTGGAATAAAAAACACATGATTATGGGTGTCATTGATTGGCCTGTGGCATGGAGTTGGATATGGATCCCTATTGGTTGCGGTTTGTTAGCGATGCGTACCTTTATCATGGCAGTAGGTGCCGGTGATCAACCTCAGGGGCATTGATGGACATCTCACTCGGCATCTTGTTGTTGTTAGTATTGATCATCTTTGGCTGGCCTGTTGGCTTTGCGATTGGTATAGCCGGTACGGTTAGTTTGTTTTTGTCTGTGGGTCCTAACATCACCATGGGCTTATTGAGCCAAGTGGTGCATCATGCTACAGCCAACTATGTGATTCTCACTATTCCGACTTTTATTCTTATGGCGGAATTATTAAGTGCGAGCGGTATCGCTGAAGACTTGATGGTGGCTTTTAACCGTCGTTTTCGTCGCATACGTGGTGGGCTAGCAACAGCTTGCATTGCAGCAGGTGCAGTGTTTGCTGCAGCATGTGGTAGCTCTACGGCAGCCGTTGCCAGCTTGTCACGATCAGCTTTTCCGACTATGAAAAAGCTCGGCTATGACGAGGGCTTTAGCGTTGCGATAATCAGTATTACCGGCACACTTTCTATTCTCATTCCACCTTCAATTGTGTTGGTGGTTTACGGCATCATTACAGAAGAGTCCGTTGGTAAACTATTCCTCGCTGGCGTGGTACCGGGCATCTTGACTGCCTTCGGTTATGTCGCAACGATATATTTCACGATTTGGCGGCGGCCAAATGTTGTGCCCCCTGTGCCAAAAGATATTGAAAACATACCTTTGAGTGAACCCAAAGGCCGAGTGTGGCCCATTGGTGTGCTCGTGTTAGCGGTACTAGGGAGCTTGTATAGCGGTATAGCAACACCCACTGAAGTGGGTTCACTCGGCGCACTGGCTGCCTTTCTCATTTGTTTCAGTATGGGGCGAATGTCATGGTCTGGACTTAAATTGGCCACGGGAAATACCCTTAAAAATACCGCCATGATTGTCACCATTATTTTTGGTGCACTTATTTTTGGTCAATTCATCACGATGTCACAAGTTATTCCAGGTCTATTGGGCTGGATAAGTGAAGGTGGCTATTCACCCTTATTAGTTCTGCTTTTTGTCATTATTTTTTACATCATTTTAGGTATGTTTATGGATCAATTCGCGATCCTGCTCTTAACCGCGCCGATCACTTACGAACTGTTGACAAATTTAGGTTTCGACGGCATCTGGTTAGGCATTCTGATTGTGAAAACTGCAGAAATTGGGCTTATTACGCCACCTATGGGTTTGAACGTATTTATTGCATCGGGTGCAACAGGCGTGAATACCAAGGCGGTATTTGCACGCTCGGTACCCTTTGTCGTCACAGAAATTTTATTGATCGCACTATTTGTGGCATTTCCAGAAATAGTGATGTGGTTACCCAATCAAATGTGAGGCATATTATGCATTTTTGTTGTATTCAAACTAAGGAAGGTCCGCAAGCTGCTGTTCATCATGATGGTGTGATTTTTGAACTAAAACCTATGCTTGGTTTGCTTGGTAACAATGTACCCAATATGAATGGTTTGGCTGTTGCAGATCAGATCATGACTATTGCGCAGTCCAGAGATCTTTTCCCCCTGATTCATCAAGCGATGACGCAACTAAAGGGAGTGCCAGAGTCGACTGTTCGCTATGGCATTCCCGTAGCGGGTCCTATTATCGGGGTAGGTCGAAATTATCAAGACCATGTTAGTGAGGGCGGGTTGCCAACTGGGGAATATCCAAAGCTGTTTTTCAAACATCCTAATTCATTGGCCGCTCACGGTGATGAAATTTTGATACCTGCAACTGTTCGCAAAACTGATTGGGAAGCCGAGCTTGGTGTAGTAATTGGCCGTCGCATGCGGCGCGTCAGCGTTGATCAGGCTTTAGATTATGTTTTAGGTTATTTGAATGTAAATGATGTGTCAGCGCGTGAGTTTCAGTTTGATTTGGGGCCAGCTCAGACGTCTTTTGCAAAAAGTATGGACGGATTTTGTCCCTGTGGACCTTGGCTGGTCACGCCAGACGAAATTGAAAATTGTCAAAACTTATCTGTACGTTGTGAAGTAAATGGTGAGATCAAGCAAGACGGTAACACGCGCTACATGATTTTTAGTGTGGCTTATATCTTGTCACACATCTCTCAATTTATGACCCTTGAACCAGGATATTTGATTGCTACCGGCACACCTTTAGGGGTTGGGCACTTCCAATCACCCCCTCAATATCTTGAAGAAGGTGACGTTGTTCGCGTCATGGTGAGTGGTTTAGGTATTTTAGAAAATCGATTTATTAGGGAGAAGGTTTAATGCATTCGTATAGCCATATTGCTGTTGCAGATCAAATTCGTGAAATCTTAACGGGATTTGGTATGCCTGCAAAACATCAACCAGCTGTGGTTAATGGGATGCTCTATGCTGATATGCGTGGGATTGATACACACGGCATTGCATTATTGCCGCTATACCAACGCTGGCTTGAAGAGGGGGCTGTTGATATTAATGGCCAGCCCAGCGTTAAATCTAATACAGGTTCATCAATCACGATCGACGGCGGGGGAAACTTTGGTTTTTTAAGTGCATCGCTAGCAAGCCAAGAGGCCATAAAACTCGCTAAAAAAACGGGTGTGGCCGCTGTCACGGTGTCTCATTCACATCATTTTGGCGCAGCAGGTTTTTACGCACATCAGATTGCGAGTGCTGGATTAATGGCAATTGTGACCACATCCACTAAAGTGGTGTGTGTTGTGCCACCTGGCGCACGTGATCCAGTGTTGGGCACCAACCCACTGGCCTATGGCGTGCCACGTACTGATGACCAACCCATTATTTTTGATATTGCAACGTCTACAGCAGCAGGCAATCGTATACGGGTTTTTAAATATCAAAATAAGCCTGTACCAGAGGGCTGGATTGTCGATGGCGAGGGCATATCGGTAACAGACGCAGCACGAGCTGAAGATATCGTATATGGCCGTGAGCGGGGCGGCATTACGCCATTAGGCTCAAATTTACTATTAGGTAGTCATAAAGGCTATGGCATCAGTTTGATGACCCATTTTTTTGCAGGCTGTTTGGCTGGTGGATCATTTTCAGGCAGGGTGCGACTGAGCGAAGACAAGCGTCATGTTCCACTGGGTCAAGACAATATTGGTCACTTTTTTTTGGCGCTAGATCCAGCGATGTTCGGTGGCTCAGCCGGTTTTGCAGAATCTGTACAGGAAGTTGTTGACGCTGTGCATGCAACAGACCCCGTTGACCCTGAACGTCCTGTCATGTTGCCTGGAGAGATCGAGCAACGTGTTATGCGCGAAAGAGAAAGTGCAGGCATCCCCATCGCAGATGCCTTGGTTGATCAACTTTTACAAATGGCCAATTCTTTAGGTGTGGCTAACGTTCTTAGACCATAAAGGAGCAGGAAATGTCTATGCGTGTGAAACCCTTTGATGCGATTTTGGGTGCCACAGTTGAGGGGCTTGATTTGTCTCACCCACTGAGTGAGTGTGAGTCTGAATTTGTGCGTCATGCCTTGGCGAATTACGGATTTTTACGTTTTCCCCAACAGCATCTCGTTGAACAAGATATGGTTGCTTTTGCGAGTCGTTTCGGCTCTTTAGAGGTCAATGTTGCCGTGACAGCCACGGATCAACCTTTCCCTGAAATCATGACGCTTTCAAATATTGTTGAAAACGGCGTAAAAATCGGCTTGTCTGATGCAGGGCAAGGTTGGCACACTGACATGTCTTACTCTAAGCCCATTGCATTAGCCAACATGCTTTACGGTAAAAAAATACCTGTACGTGATGGCCATCCATTAGGTGATACTCAATTTGCCGATATGGGGCTGGCTTACGATACTTTGCCATTTGATGTTCAAGAGCGAATAGAAAACCTTTCGGTTGAACATGATTTCAATAAATTTTGGGAAATGATGCGTGCTAAACCTGGCTCAGATCGCCCACCACTTTCCCCCGTACAACGCCAAAAGAAGCCACCGGTGCAACAACCCATTGTTATGCGTCATCCCGTTTCATACCGTAAAGTTCTGTATTGCAATCCAGGCTATGCCATAAAAATAATCGGTTTCTCTCAGCAAGATAGTGATGATTTATTACAGTTTCTGTTCGATCATCAGTTACAACACCGATTAATTTATAGT
>CALBMZ010000276.1 GCA_937896225.1 uncultured Alcaligenaceae bacterium
GGCTTTGCAAAACAACACCAAATTTCAGACCGCAGAGGCCTCTTTTTATGACTCGTACATGAACAATCGCTATAGTGGTTGGCTGTCATTTGCGCAAGGGTTCACAGGAGATAGCAACTTAGTCGGTATCGAACCTGTCTGGCGAGAACTCATACAGTCATTGGGCACCAAAAACAGTCCCTTTTACTTGTTTTTGAGTCGTATGATCAAAGAGTTTGCTGACCTTGAGCAAGAAAAGTCTCCTGCGTGGTTAAACTTCGCTCGCTACTATTTTGACTTGCAAAATCAAGCACAAAGTACAGCGCCATTGAAAAATACAATGAGCGTGGTAACTGCAATTAATACTGTAGCCGGAGGTGCTATTCGCAGATCAATTGATACTGGTTCTATGCTTTTGCCTCAGGCCATTTCCAGTGCAAACAATGATCTCAAGCTTTTTCAAAACTATCAAGAGAAACTTTTAAAGGTTACCGCATTAGCTTTAGGCGGGCCTACCCAAAATTTTCAAATCGCGCGGAGTTATTTTTCTGGCGCGACAGACGAAGAAAAAATATCTGAATTACGAGAGTTAGCTGTTAGTTTGGCGACTTTTAAAAGAGACTCAAAGTATAACCGTGCTGAAGATGAATCAATTTGGAGTGTTATTAATGGGCCCATTAATGCGCTCATCAGTTATGTTTTAGAGCAAGCATCTTGTCAAGTACAACAAGATTGGGATAGAAACGTCATATGGAAAAGCCAGCTTGCTATTAATCCTAAAGAAGCAAGTGAGCAATTGTTCGGAAAAGACGGTACAGTTTGGTCACTGGTTGATGGGCCAAATCGTTATTTTATAAACCGTAAAGGTAGTTCTTTTTCGATTGCAGACTTCAATGGTCATAAAATACCTTTTGCAATCGGTTTTGTGACGTTTTTAAATCAAGCGGTAACAAGCAGAGTTGGGGCACTCGTTCGAGAGCAGCGTGCAAAAACTGCAACGAGTAAAAGTGCCAAACTTTCACTTTCAGCGCTTCCATTGTCTGTTAATGCGAGCGCTAAATCTCGACCATATTCTGCAGTGTTAAGTATTCAGTGTGCCCAAGAGTCTATAGAATTAAGCAACCTTAATATGAAAGCAAGCAGTAGTTTTGCTTGGTCACCAGAGCAGTGCGGCGAAACCACGTTACAGTTAAAAATCGATAATTTAACGTTAACCAAACGCTACCCTGGCCCCATGGGGTTGCCTACAATGTTAGAAGAGTTTCAAGAGGGCGCCCGAGTCTTTACACCCAATGACTTTCCTGCCGCCGCAGGTCGATTAGAAGAGTTGGGTGTAACAGAAATGACCGTTCGGTACGACATGGAGGGTGCTGAATCAGTGAAGCAACTGGCTCAAGACTATGACTATCTCTCAGCTCAAACATCACCCTCTACACAATCTGCTGTTTCAAGAATGGATATTGCAGTTCCTGCTCGTGCAGGCAGATGCTGGACTGGTGTTGCTGTTCAGGATGCCTCAATGACTTTGCCAAAATATATTGCCCAAGAGGCTGAAAAAAAGGTGAACCCACCACCGCCACCAATAGAGCAACCCTTACCCCCAGTGAAGCCTTTAAAGCCTGCTCCAACAAAAGAGATATCAGTTCAAAAAGGTGACACTCTTTTTTCAATTGGAAAAAAATATAATGTTGATCCTTTGATACTACGTTCTTTAAATAACTTAAAGAGCAACACCATTATTGAAGGTAGCAAATTACTTGTACCCATTTGGCCTGAGGGTTCGCCATAGCCAAAGCTATAGCATTTGTTTGTTACTCTATCTAGAATGAGATACTTTCATGGCGTTTTGATATTCTGCTTAGCGCCATTGTTTGCAATGGTGGCTTGCACACCCATATCTTCTCAAAACCAAGAGACAGCGGAAGTTAATGCACAGACGGTAGACTTAACCATTCAAGCTGTTGACGTTTGGGAAAGAGTTCGTAAGGGTTACGCCATACCGAATCTTGAGGGCCCATTGGTTGATAAATGGGTGGCTTATTACGCTGCTCGCCCAGAGTACATTCAACGCATGGCAGATCGGTCTGGTAAATATCTTTACTATATTGTTAATGAAGTAAATAGACGAAATTTACCGACAGAGTTAGCACTATTGCCTTTTATAGAAAGTGCTTTTGACCCTAATGCACTGTCGTCAGCACAAGCAAGTGGGCTTTGGCAGTTTATTCCTAGTACAGGCACTCAGTTTAAGCTTGAGCAAAACTGGTGGCGTGATCAACGCAGAGACCCTATTGCATCAACCCATGCAGCACTTGATTATCTTGAGTATCTATTTAACTATCAGGGTGATTGGTATTTGGCTTTTGCTTCCTACAACTGGGGTGAGGGTGCGGTGAAACGCGCAATGAATCAGGCTACAAGATCTGGTAAAACCCCACAGTTTGAAAACCTAAGGTTTCCTCAAGAAACTGAAAACTACATTCCTAAATTACAGGCAATTAAAAACATTATTGCTAACCCCAAGCGGTATTCAATTGTTTTACCAACGATAAACAATGAACCTTACTTTGTTTCGATCAAAAAAGATAAAGATATTGACTTGATTGTTGCCGCAAAACTTGCACACATGTCAATTGAAGAATTTATGGCACTGAACCCCAGCTTCAATCAGGGTGTCATCATGGCTGATCATCTTTCCGAGATTATTCTGCCCATTGACAAGGCACCAACCTATTTGGCTAATTTAGCTGAATACGAGGGTGATCTGACAAGTTGGAAAAAGTACTCTGCACGAGAGGGTGAAAGTATTTTGGCGATTGCTCAAAAATTTAATGTTTCGGTTGATTTACTTCGTCAAGCTAACGATTTGAACCGTCGTTTACGTTTACTACCTATGGCTAGAAGTTTAGTGATACCCGGCGCAACGGCTACAGTTGCTACATCTACTCTTAAAATTGATCGTAGCTTTAAAACCCAAGGACATCAAGTGCGTTTTGGTGAAACATTGGTCAGTATCGCGTATAGATATCAAATAAGCCCACAAACTTTAAAAGACATCAACAACCTAAAAAATAATAAAGTAATTGTCGGGCAAAAGATACTTATACCGCGCTAAAAAACTTAACATTGCAATATCTTTAGATCGTTAA
>CALBMZ010000277.1 GCA_937896225.1 uncultured Alcaligenaceae bacterium
CATACGTCGGCCTGAAGAGTGGCGCCAAACGGGTATTGCTCGTGGGGCTTCAAAGGTCAATATGCTTCACCCACAAGGTATGTCTGGGTTTGCACAAGAAGTCGCATTGGCTGTTAACAACGATTTAGATGCTCCAATCGTATTGATTTGCAGAACGGGTAGCCGAACTGCTCGTGCGGCCATGGTGCTTTCTGAAATGGGTTTTACAAATGTGAAACATGTGCCAGAGGGCATGGTAGGCAGCTCTGCAGGCCTTGGCTGGGTTGAGCAAGGCTTGCCTATTGACCCCTGTAAAAACTGTTGATCAAAATGAGCGGAAGACCCTGTTTTGCACAAAGTGCAAATGAGGCATCAGCAGTACAAGTCTAATGTGTTTTAAAGACGAGTACACGTCAAATACTCAGAACAAGTCTAAGGTCAGTTGCTGGCTATTTGAACGAATGTCTTTTGTTTTTGAACGGCTGGTGCGGCCAACGGGCCGCTTTCGGGAAGCATGTTTCTCAACTATCGAAGCTTTACCTGCTCGCACATTAGGTTCATTGCGACGTTCATAAAACCGAGCTTTGGCTTGTCGTGTGGCTAGGGTTAAATCGACAATAGGCACGGTAATGTCGTGACCTACCGAGATGCGCGCCAATTGCTGAATATTTTCAGGCATGCGCCAAGGCTCAAATATCCAGGCATCTGGTATCTGTTTTAAAGCGGGTAGCCATTGACGCACAAATCGACCGCTGGGGTCGTGGTCTTGTGCTTGTTTGATTGGGTTGTAAATACGTGCCGTATTAATGCCTGTGGTACCAGATTGCATTTGCATTTGGCTCCAGTGAATGCCAGGCTCATAGTCTAAAAATTGAGTGGCTAACCAATGCCCCACTTTGGGCCAATCTAACCAAAGTGGGTAAGCAGCAACCGAAACCAGCATGGCACGCATTCTAAAATTGAGCCATCCTTTTTCACGTAACATCATGACACTGGCATCCACCATGGGCCAACCCGTTTTTGCGGCTTTGAGGGCTTCAAAATAATCTTCTTGCCAGTCATTTCGTAACCCCTGATAACCTGGGTGTAAATCTTGAAATTCTAAAGTTGGCTCATCTTCGAGCTTCTGAATAAAATGACAATGCCAGTAAAGACGGCTGATAAAAGCCCTCAAACCCTTGGCTTGTTGTTGCGACACCGTTGGGCTGTTTGCCAAATGATCACGGGTGTTTTGTACAACCTCTTTCATAGAAATGCAGCCCCAAGTTAAGTAAGCTGACAACCGCGAACAGGCGGTTGTTGCTGACAGAGGTGAAGAAATACCACCTCGATATTGTGCGCTGCGATCTTCCAAAAAACTATACAGGGTAGCCCAAGCTTTGCGACTTCCCCCATTAAGTCTTTTGGGTGGGTCGTGTGGGTCTAAGTTAAAGGTTGAGGGCTTGGGCCATTCGATTGTTAGAGCGGAAACGCCTGAGTCAGTAGCGCCGACAGGGGGCTTCAGTTGAAGTTCACGAAAAAAGCTTTCCCAACTGCTTTGCCATTGATTTCGGTTGTGTGGTCCCCGAATAACGCCAAATTGTTGGTATTGATGCCAGCCTACCTGGCGGGCTTTACACCAACGCGCCACATCACGGTCTCGCTGGTACGTTATATCGTTACCTGTTTCTTGATGTGAGTAAATGCCATCAAAATGTTTGAGTGCGTATAACTTCGATAGGCTCTCGGTTGCTTCACCAAAAAGTATGTGTAATTGCAGACCCATAGCCGCCAAATCGTTTTTTAAATCAGCTAAGCTTTCTTGTACAAATTTGTAATGTTGAGTCGCTGCATCAGGCGCTGACCAAACCGCTGGCTCAATGATGTAAAGACACGTTACTGGCCCTAAGCGACTCGCATGCCACAAGGGCGCATGGTCGCTTACTCGTAAATCTCGTTTAAACCAAACTACTGAATGTGCCATGTTGTCATAATAAAGCGCAAAACCTAAGCCTTCGGTGTTAAACCAGTAAATGGGTCGATAAACCCTTTAAAACATCATTCACGCAAAGGGTTTTTAGGGTTTGATCTGAATGCCGTCGCGCTGCATGAAAGTGATGGCTTCATCAAGGGAATGGTTCATGTCAATACCTCGACACAGGTTGAGTTCAACTGTGACATCAAAACCCAGACGTGCAGCATCTTGTGCACTGAATCGAACACAAAAGTCAGTGGCTAAACCCACAACTGTTAACTGTTGAATCGATCTGTTACGAAGGTAGCCCTCGAGACCTGTGGGTGTTGTCTGGTCATTTTCAAAGAATGCAGAATAACTGTCAATATGACGTCTGAAGCCTTTTCGAATGATCAAGTCAGCATGGTCAATAATTAAGTCTTCATGAAAAGCGGCACCCTCAGTACCCATTACGCAGTGATCAGGCCATAGCGTTTGCGAACCATAGGGCATATCAATAATATGAAAGGGGTCGTGCGAAGCATGCTGGCTGGCAAAGCTTGAGTGGTCTGACGGGTGCCAATCTTGCGTAAGAACCACACAATTTGACTCATGGGCAAGTTGGTTAATACCTTGAATGATTTCATCTGCACCTTGAACCGCTAAGCTGCCACCCTGACAAAAATCATTTTGAATATCGATTATTAGTAGTGCGTGTGAGGTGTGAGACATAGTTTCATCTTGAAATGACGGTTACGTTAAGTTTAAAGAAATCTTGTGTAAGTCGTTGCATAAAGTTAGGCTTTACATGTAAAAATAGCATGAATTTAATGAAATGCTTGAAGCCATGGAAAAATTATGTGAGCCCCCCGAACTTGTTGAAGATTCAAAAAATATTGTTGGCGAAAGCTTGGTCTGGAACCAAAAACGCCACACTTTGCATTGGGTCGATATTATACAAAAGCAAGTCTATAGCTTAGATTTTTCAACTAAGAAACTGAAAATTGATTCCGCACCTGATTTCATTACTTCAATTGGTCTAACCGATGATGGCCGAGCCATTATTGGGTTAATTAAAGAGGTCGTGCTATGGGACTTTGATCAAGTCTGGCTAGATTTTGCCACGATTGAAGGCGACAACTTAGATGTTCGCTTAAATGAGGGCGTGGTGGGGCCTGATGGTCAATTTTGGGTAGGTACTATGCAAAAAAACTTTACAGATCAGGGTCTACCACTAACTATTGACAAGCACTTAGGTCGTATCTACCGCATCGCCCAAAGCGGCAAGGTGTCAAGCCCTACAGATGATTTGTTTGGTATCACCAACACTTTTGTTTGGCCCAATGCGAGTAGATTTGTCACCGCTGATACGCTTACGAATACACTTTACGATTACCCCTTAAGCCCTTTGGGAGAACTTGGCCAGCGTCAAGTGCTATTGAAAGACTATGCTCGTGGTTTACCTGATGGCTCATGTGTTGATGAAGAGGGGTATGTTTGGAATTGTCGAGTAGTTGGTGGGGCGTGTGTTGTTCGCATTTGTCCTAATGGTGAAGTCGATAGGGTGGTTGAATTGCCTTGTACCTGGCCAACAAGCTGTGCTTTTGCAGGCCCCAACTTAAATCGCTTGTTCATTACATCAGCAAGATTCTCCATGAATTCCGATCACTTAGAAGCCAATCCACACGAGGGTGGCTTATTTTCTATAGACGTAGGGGTGAAAGGGTTGTTACCGAACCTATTTGTTTGATAACTAAAAAGGCCGTTGCTTGCAAGATTTTGATGGCTATTTAAATGGTTAAGAGGCTATGCCTAGATTGTTCCATGCCAATATAAAAAACAAACGCGCCGAACCTAAATTATGACGTTAATCATTGACTGATAGATATTCTATTTTAGATTAATTATCT
>CALBMZ010000278.1 GCA_937896225.1 uncultured Alcaligenaceae bacterium
ACTTTGTTGATTTGATGGCAAACGAATCACAACCGAACCTTGCTCTTCAGACAACTCAAAAGCTTCTCCGTTGATCCACCCAAAATCAAGCTTGTCTGATTGCGGGTCAAACAACACCGATTGGTTCGAACCCCATGACCAGTCAATATCAATGATGTCACTTGAGTCAGTACCCAAGGGGTCATTTGCCTTAGTCTCAGTGTTACTCAGCTCAGTCATCTGCTCATCACTTAAACCGATGTTGGGTTCATCAACAAACGCCTCATAAATTGAACCCGTTAAATCGCCCATGCTCGCTTGTGCACCATCTGTCGTTGCGCCCTCAGGTGCAAAAGGAGTGAGCAAGGCGGTTCGATCAACTAAGGTCACATCATTTTGGTTAAAACCAAAAGAGGCTTCTAGGTTGTCTTCCATCACTTGATCAAAATGAAACTCAACCATGCCAGGTATTAAATCGGCTTTTTGAATACCTAAAAATGTAAACGACTGGCCTGACGGTTCAGACGACACCACCATACCCTCATCAGAGTCTTCGACACTCAAACGCTCGCGGGTACCAAAATACAAGAAACTAATTTTCATGGCAGCAGGGTTAAAGTCTTCGATCGTTTCATGTCTACCGTACTCGTGACTGCGCATGTAAACCGTATCATCAGATCTAGGGCCCACGCCTTGCTCCCAACTGAGGACGCCCCCGATGTCTTGCCGTAAGTGCTCGTTACCGACTATGCCAAAATCACTCAAGGTCACATCTTGAAAGCTGACACCCTGAACAATTTGAGCTGCTGGTGACCAAGGGCTATCGATGACAATTTCACCGTTTATTGATTTCGTTAAAATTAAGCCATGAACCGATGCGTTACCAAAGTCTATTTCATCGGTGCTTGGCCGGAAACCAACGATATCGTCTGCTTGGCTGTCAGCCCTATACTTAATACCATTATTAGCAGTATTACCCGTTGAAGTTACTGGGCTTGAACCATCCGTATCACTTTCCAACGTGTAAGACTCTTGCATACCAGGCATCACAACGGTGGCGCCCAATGTTGCGGCAACTTCATTGCTAACTGACTGATTGGCAATTGAAAAATTAGCCATACTTAAATCATCTAAACCAAACCCTTTAAAAATGATTTGCCTAACGGTGCTGCCATCGCTAATTTCGATACGAACTGTCTGACCGAGCGCGTCACCTGACTCTTCAAATATAGAAATATCTTCTGCATTCAAGTCGGCACCAATATCAATCATGTCACCCATCGATGGCACAAAGCCCTCAACAATTTGTGCTGCTGTTGCAGACGTGATCATGAAGTGAATATGCGTATGACCCGGCATACCCATATCCATACCGCCTTGGCCTGAATCACTTTCTGGCATGGAACCATTATGGTCCATTTCACTGGCTGGTGCAGTACCGTCAACAAAGCTGTCCATCAAGCCATTGCCACCGATAACCACTTCAGCCTTCAAAGCAGAGGCCTGCATAATATCTTCAACGGTGGCGCCTTCTACCCAACTGCGGTAAGCCGCGCCAGACAGGCTTTCAGGCCCTTGTGACACGTCACCGGACAAGTCCCATAACATGATGCCCCCCAAGCCTTCAGACTTGGCCCATTCAGATTTCAATGCAATTGATGTTGGGGTTTCAAAACTTGAGAATATACCTTCTGATTCACTGAATACATAAGCTGCCTGCGCCTCATCGTCCCAATAGATAGTCCAGTCTGATTGGGGGTCAAGCACTTTGGCAACAACATCTTTATAGTCGTACACGCCACCTTCAAACGACCCAGGTGCCAACTGGTTGGTGACTTCTTGAAAACCACCATCACCTCCATTTTCAACTCCAGACCATGCACGCGTGTAAGCGGGGGCACCCAACACAATTTTACTACCGTCAACCCCAGCTTCTTTAAACAAGCGAACCGTTGTCGCAATGTCATAATTGCCACCAATCGTGTCATACATCGGCGCTTGGTGACCCGTGATGTTTTCCCAACCACCGTGGTAGTCATAAGTCATCAAGTTGAAAAAATCAACGTGAGGCTCTAACCCTTCAATGTTGAAGTTTGCAATTTTGTCAGGGCCCCCCGGTGAGGCAACTGATATTTGAAAGTCACGGCCTGTTTCCGCCTCGAGGTCATTCAATCGACCCCGAACGGCTTCCAACAACAGTGCATAATTTTGACCATCCTCTGGTCGCACAATATTTGACTCTAAGCCACCCCCACCTGGGTATTCCCAGTCAAAGTCTAAGCCGTCAAACATCGTGTAGGTTTTCAAGTAATCGTAAGCTGAGTCGGCAAACGTTTCACGACCCTGCGCAGTCGATGCAATATCAGAGAACGGGCCAGAAAGCGTCCAGCCGCCCACCGCGATCAGGTTTGACAGATCTGGGTTGAGTTCTTTCAGCTCAGCCAATTGATTAAAGTTACCCGCTAAGGTTTGGTCCCATGTGTCGCCCACGCCGTCGACGCTATCGGCGCTGTTAAATGTTTTCTCAACTGCCGCGTAGGGGTCAAACAGGCTCATTCGACCTGACGTATCAATTTTGGCAAATGAATAGATCAAATGGGTTAAATTTTCAGTCGGAATATCGGCAATATTGAAATCGCGACTGTAGATGGCCCACTCAGGGTAGTATGCCGCCACGATAGGGGTTTGGGCCGCCACGGGTACTGTTACACCACCCCCTGGATTCGGTATAGGCGAGGGTTCCGGTGCTGGCACAGGTATAGGCTCAGGCGTTGGTGTGGGTGTGGGCTCTGGTGTGGGTGTGGGCTCTGGTGTAGGTGTGGGCTCTGGTGTGGGTGTGGGCTCTGGTGTAGGTGTGGGCTCTGGTGTAGGTGTGGGCTCTGGTGTAGGTGTGGGCTCGGGTGTAGGTGTGGGCTCGGGTGTAGGTGTGGGCTCGGGTGTGAGCACCGCACTTCCATCAGCATCAAACAATACCTGCCATTTACTCGCCGCACCAGCGTCTTTCGCAATAATATTATTTGCAGACAAGTCTTCTAACTGCACACCTTGCAAAGTATAAGACTGTTGATTACTTGGAATACCAATCACAACAGAACCATCTACTTCTTTGATCGTAAAGCTATCTGCACCAAACCAACCCATATCGATTTTATCGGTTGCTGGGTTAAAGGCCACAACAGCTTGCTCATTCCAAGCCCAATTCATAGTGAAACTGCCTTGAATATCAGCCGCTACGTTAACCGGCACAGTCGGCGCAACCACGACAGGTGCTTCCACCACAGGTGTTTCTACCACTGGCGTTTCTACCACAGGCGCTTCAACTGCCAACGCCTGCTGCCATTGCATATTCGCTTGCGAATCTTTAGCAAGAATATTCTCTGGCGCGAGATCAGCCAAGCTGACACCCGTTAAGGTATAGCTTTGGTTATTTGAGGGAATTGAAATGACAACCGAACCGTTAAGCTCGGTGACCGTAAAACTGTTACCCGTGAACCAACCAAAATTCAATGTATCTTTAGCAGGGTCAAAGACTAAGTCAAGGTTTTGACCCCAAGCCCACTGAATGTCGAGCTGTGCGCCGCTACCAACTAATTCTGTTGAATTTGCATCTGCCATGTTTTTATTCCCAAATAAGTGATTCGTTGTCATCAGCGCTCAATCTGTTTAAAAAAAACAAATTAATAGCGCCCTACACTTATTGGTATACGGCAGTTAAGAAACGGTTCAAATTATTTTTAGATCAACCTACACCCCGCCAGACTTTCTTTGGGCTTTGGTTATTTACCCCTTCAGCATAAAGTCATTCATACCCAATCACGATCACTGTGTATGATGGAAATACCTTAACTACTTGGTTTGCGTTATCTTTTCTAGGCACCCTGTTAAATTTTTCACTGGTTTCAGCCCTGAAACTAAATAAGGAAACGACATGAAAATTCAACTCAACACAGACAGCAACATCAAAGGCAGTGAGTCGCTCACCGCAAAAGTGAATGCCATAATCGAAAAGGGTATGAAACACTATGCTGACCACGTGACGCGTGTAGAGGTTCATCTGGGCGATGAGAATGGTGGCAAAAGCGGGCCAAAAGACAAACGTTGCATGCTAGAAGCCCGACTCGAAGGTCAACCCCCGGTTGCGGTAAAAGACCACGCCACGACCTTAGAACAGGCTGTTCAAGGTGCCGTTCAACAACTGACACGCTTGCTTGAAAGCAAAATGGGGCGCTTAAACGAGCATCGTGAAAAGCCATCGGCCCAACCCTTGCCAGACCTTGAGCCACCACAAATGTAAACAATTCGTGATCGCCAGCATTGGCCCCCTTCTTATGGGACGCGAATCAAACCTGGTTGGTGCTGGGTGTTGGATCTTGTTTTAAAATGCTTAAGGCAGTTTAGCCTTTGACTTCAGCTTTAAACGCAAAGCAGCTTGTGCTAGCAAGTGAGCACCAACAGGGGCCGTTAAGAACACAAACAACGTAATGATGAGTTCGTGAATTAACAAGGCATCATTGACGGCATAAACCATAGAAGCTATCAATACGCCTCCTACACCCAACGTTGAGGCTTTAGTGGGTGCATGCAAACGCATAAAAAAATCAGGTAGCCGAGCCAAACCAATGGCACCCACCAGAATAAAAAATGCACCAATTAACAGAAAAATAGAAGTGATGATTTCAAGCATGTTTAGTCCCTTAATCCATCACGTCGCCACGCGCCAAATAGCGCGACAGGGCCACGGTACCCACAAAACCCATCAAGGCAATGAGTAGGGCCGCTTCAAAAAAGATAGAGCTGCCATCTTTAATGCCCAAAACAACCAGCAAAGCCACGGCGCAAACATACAAAGAGTCAAGCGCAAGAATACGGTCTGGCGCACTTGGCCCTTTAATGAGGCGGTATAAGGTGAGCGCCATCGCAATGGCGAGCGCCACAAAAACGATATTGATAGAAAGGGTTAGCATCCGAAAATCTCAATGAGGGGTTTTTCGTAACGTTCTTTAATTTCAGCAATTAACGCTTCAGGGTCATCACAACTTAAGGCATGAACCAACAATAGCGTGTTGTCTTCTGATAAATCAGCCGACACTGTACCCGGGGTCATGGTAATGATGCCTGCTAATAAAGAAATTGACATCGACTGACTCAGTTTAAGCGGCACTTGCACAAACACGGGGTTTAAACGATCAGGGCGACCAAGTATGAGCCGAGCGACCGCAATATTAGCCATAACAATGTCATACATGACTAAAAATATAAGCCGTATAGCGGCTATAGGGTTGCGTACACCTTGTGTACTCACCAAAAACGGTTTACAAACCAAAGGTATGCCCCAAGCCAAAAACAGAGCAAGCAAGACATGAGCGACTGAAATTTGAGCCGCCAACATCAACCAAGCCACCACTAAAATGACAGACAGTACAGGGTAAGGCAGCCAGTTTTTCATTACTTTGCCTCTTTCGGTAACGCACGCGGTGCACGATCTAAGGTTTGGCCCACCACACTGAAAATATACTGCTCAGGGTTCTTCAATTGCTCTGCCGTCGCATTGGTAAACTGCTTAAGCGGTGCCGCGTAGATAACCATTAGCAAGCTGCAGCCAAACAAGAAAATGACGGGCAACCACTGAGTTGTAACAGGTGCTTTGGCGCTGGCAGACACCTCATAAGACGTTTTCCAAAACAACATACTGCCCGCACGCGACAACGCAATCATCGTTATTAAACTTGTACCCAAAACCATACCCCATACCCAAGGCATATTTGCACTTTCAGCCGTGCTTTGCAAAATCATGAGCTTAGCCAAAAAGCCAGAAGACAACGGTAAGCCCCCAACGATGACGGCACCGGCCATAAATGCAATACCCAACATGACCGGCTGCAAAATGGTTGGGCCAGCATGCAGCGTGTCTTGTGCATCGCCACGCGCCTGAGAAATCATTTCAGCTAGCAAAAACAAACCGGCAACGATTAACGTGCTGTGAATCATATAGAAAAGTGCAGCCGATAGGCCTTCCGTGCCACCTGCCGCAAAAGCAATCAGTATGGTACCCACCGATGCTATGGTTAAGTAAGCAATCAGCTCAAGCAAACGTTTGGCAGCCATCGCGCCCAAAGCTGCTAGTAGCAACGTGATGAGTGCCACTGGCAATAACCACGGTGATGTGAGGTCAACCGACGCACCAATAGCGCCACCAAAAACCAAAGTGGTAAACCGGAAGATGGCATAGACACCGACCTTGGTCATGATTGCGAAGAGCGCCGCCACCGGAGCTGAGGCACTGGCGTAGGCCGTCGGCAACCAAAAATATAGGGGAAATAATGCCGCCTTAACCCCGAAAACCCCCAATAACATGAGGCCTGCCGAGCGAATCAGCGCAATATCGTCAGGTGACGACGTGGCAACACGCTCGGCAATATGCGCCATATTTAACGTACCCGTCACGCTGTAGAGCAAACTGACTGCAATCAAAAAGATGGCAGAACCCGTCAGATTAATGGCTACATAATGCACCGAGGCTTTTAATCGTTGCTCACCAAAACCGTACATTAACAAGCAATATGAGGCGATGAGTAAGACTTCAAAAAACACAAACAGGTTAAACAAGTCGCCCGTTAAAAAGGCACCATTAATGCCCATCAACTGGAACTGAAATAAGGCATGAAAATACTTACCGCGAGCGTCCCAACCTTGCATTGAATAGTAAAGTGCCGCGACCGCTACAACTGAAGTCAGCAAAACCAACATGCCAGACAATCGGTCAAGCACCAGCACGATACCGAACGGCGCCGACCAATTACCTAAAGCATAGGTTTGAATCGCACCCAAGTTCGCTTCAGAAAGCAAATGAACACTGATGGCCAACAAGACTAGGCATGACATAAAACTAATGACCCGGGTAATGGCTAAACGACCACCAAAAAACAACAACAAAGCCCCCGTTAACGCGGGCAAAATAATGGGCAAGACCAGAAAATGACTCATGTTGCCTTCCCATCTTGTGACGCACTGATTGAACCTGAAGACTGCTCAGGCTCTTGCCCATCGACGTGATCAGATTTTGTATCATTTCGCGTTCTGAGTGCCAACTCAACAATAAACCCGGTCATTCCAAAACCAATCACAATGGCTGTCAGTACAAGCGCTTGCGGCAAAGGGTCTGCATAAGAAGTTGCCTGATCAACGATCACGGGGGGGTGGCCTGAGGTTAATCGGCCCATCGCAAAAATAAACAAGTTCACGGCATAGCCTAACAAAGACAAGCCCAAAACCACTGAAAACGTACGGCCGCGCAAAATCAAATACACACCGCAAGCCGTCACAATACCTAAGGCAGATGCAAGTAAAAATTCCATTATTGGGCCGCCCCTATGAGCTTAGGCTCTCGTCGACTGGCCCCAGACAGAGCAGAAATAGTTAGCATCGTCGCCCCGACAACCGTCAAAAACACACCTAGGTCAAACGACGCCGCACTGGCCAAAGGCACTTCGCCAATGAACGGTATGATTGGGTGACCAAAAGCGCTCGTTAAAAATGCAGAACCAAATACAAAGCTACCCAACCCCGTAAACCCGGCAACAAGTACACCACTACCGATGATTTTGGGGAAGTTCATACGAAGCTTTTCAGAAGTAGCCACCAAGCCGCCCGCCATGTACTGCATAACCAGAGCGACCGAAGTGACCAGACCGGCAATAAAACCCCCACCCGGTAAGTTGTGACCACGTAAGAAAATGTAAACGCTGACAAGCAAGGCAAACGGCAATAAGATGCGAGCCGCTACGCTGAGCAGCACAGGGTTCAAAAATGAGGTCGACAATTTACGGTCCATTTTCAGACCGTCCATCAAGCTCAGAGCACCAATGGCTGCAATGCCCAACACTATAATTTCCCCAAAGGTATCAAAACCCCTGAAGTCAACCAAGATAACGTTCACAACGTTGGTACCACCACCTTTGGGCATACTTTCAGCCAAGTAATACCACGCAATTGATTCGTGTGGTCGGGTCAATACCGCCCACATCAGCGCTGTAACACCAGCACCTGCCAACACGGCCAAGGCGATGTCGCGCACACGTCGACCATTACTAGACTCTTTGGGGCCAACTTGTGGCAACAGTGCTAAGGCCATAAGCAGCAAAGCGGTGCTCACCACTTCAACTGACAACTGGGTCAAAGCCAAGTCGGGCGCTGAAAAATAAGCAAATGTCAGTGCAGTGGTTAAGCCCACCACACCTACCAAAATAACCGCTGTTAAACGTTGCCTATGCATCACAACCGAGGCCAGTGCGGCAACAACAGCAATCACCCACACCATTATCGCAACGGGGTTAAAGCCGGTAACGGGTGCATCGCCCGTGTTGTAACCAAATTCAATAAAGGGCCATGCCCCCAGAGCAATCACACTGGCAACCAACAAGGCCAAATAACGTTGCAATGAACCGTTTTGCAGCAGCGCCGTGAGCCAACGCGCGAACGCCCGTAATGACTCAACCAGGTGCACAAAAATACGATGGCCATTGAGCTCTTTGGGGGCATGCAAATGCAAGTTAAAGCGCTTTTGCAACAACCAAAAGAAGATTAAGCCACCAAATAACGCCACGGCACTCATGAGCAACGGCAGGTTAAAACCATGCCAAATCGCAATCGTATATTGAGGAATGGTGCCACCAAACACATCGGTAGCTGCTAAAAAGACCAGCGGGGCGACGGTTAGGGCCGGCAACACGCCCACCAAAATACAGAGCACCACTAATAGTTCTACTGGAATTTTCATGAAGCGGGGCGGCTCATGTGGCGTACGGGGTAAGTCGGTGGCGGTTCCGTTAAAAAACACGTTATGCACAAAGCGAGCCGAGTAAGCCACGCTGCACACACCGCCAAAGGTGACCACAAACGGGGCCACATCACCAAACCACCCCAAGTGAGATAATGACAGCGACTCGACAAAGAACATTTCTTTAGAGAGAAAACCGTTAAATAACGGCACCCCTGCCATAGAGGCGGCGGCCACCATCGCCAACGTGGCGGTATAGGGCATAAATTTGAAGAGACCACGCAAGCGTCTCATATCACGTGTGCCACACTCGTGATCAATAATGCCGGCGACCATAAACAGTGAGGCCTTGAACGTAGCGTGGTTGATAATATGAAATACAGCCGCTGCCGCCGACAACGGCGAGCTGAGGCCGATCAAAAATACGATTAAACCCAAATGGCTGATGGTTGAATACGCCAGCAACCCTTTCAGGTCATGCTTAAAAATTGCCACATAAGCGGCGAATGCCATGGTGGTTAAGCCAACAACCGAAACGATTATTTCGAAATCGTAGGTGCCGCCCAATACGGGGTAAAGACGCGCCAGAATGAACACACCCGCCTTAACCATAGTGGCCGAGTGCAAATAAGCCGAAACGGGGGTGGGCGCCGCCATGGCTTGGGGCAACCAAAAGTGAAACGGAAACTGCGCTGACTTGGTAAATGCACCCAACAAAATCAAAATCAAAATGGGGAAAAACAAGGGGCTAGCCTGAACCACGTCACGGGCTTGAAAAATCTTGGTTAACTCGTAACTGCCCGCCACATGACCCAGCAACAAGAAACCCGCCAACATGGCTAAGCCACCGCCACCTGTCACGATCAATGCCATACGGGCGCCGCGCCTTGACTCAGCTTTGTGGTTCCAAAAACCAATCAATAAAAACGAAGAAACGCTGGTGAGTTCCCAAAAAACAAAGGTCAGTAAGATGTTTTCAGTTAAAACAATGCCCAGCATGGCTGCCATGAACATCATCAACAGGGCATAGAACTTACCCATTGAATCTTTTTCAGACAAGTAATACTTGGCATACAAAATAATCAGTAAGCCCACGCACAATATTAATAAGGCAAACAGATAGCCTAGACCATCTAGCCTAAAGGCGAAGTCAATGCCCAGTTCCGGCATCCAGGGGGTGCTTGATACAATTTTTTGGCCACTAAAGACTGCATCGCTAAAGCCTAATAACAAGGTCAAGCTACAGAGGGTTACGCCAGCAACGGCCCAGGCCGACGCGCTACGGCTGTAACGAGCGGCCAATAGCGCTAAAGTTGTGCCTGCTAGAAGCGGCAGCAAAATGATCGTCAGTAGTGTCATAAAGTGGGCGGTCACTTTGTCGTTAATAGTTTATAGACAGACCCGTAAATGTAAAACAAAAAGCAACATTTATACAGGGTAGCCTGATGCACGATGAATCATAACAAAGGAATGACTTTACAAAAAATTTCCCTCAAGACCAACAGGCGCAACACCCAAGCCCTCAAACAACATGTTTCAATACAAAATAAACAAAACATCTTACTAAAGGTAAATCATGGCGACCACGAGTGAACAATCGGCTCAAAGCGAAGACAAATTGCCAGGCATACGCCACATTATTGCCGTCGGTAGCGGCAAAGGCGGCGTTGGCAAATCAACCGTCAGCGTTAACCTAGCACTTGCGTTGCAGCAACTCGGTGCAAAAGTGGGTATTGTCGATGCTGATATTTTGGGCCCCAGTATTCCTGGCATGCTTGGCATACCAACCGGTGAGCCGCCTGAGTTAACGACTGAAAACAAATTGATTCCAGCTGAACGTTACGATCTGAAAGTGGTGTCGATGGGTATGTTGACGCCAGACGACAAGCCCGCAGTCTTGCGCGGGCCCATGGTGGGCAAATATCTCAAAATGTTCATTGAAGGTGTCGAGTGGGGCAAGCTTGACTACCTCATTCTTGATCTACCCCCCGGCACGGGCGACACCCAACTGACCTTGGCACAAAGCATGCCCTTATCGGGCGTGGTGATTGTGACGACCCCACAAACCGTCAGCCTCAAAATTGCCCGTCGTGGTCTACGCATGTTTGAAAAAGTACAAGTCAAAATTCTTGGCATTATCGAAAACATGCGCACGTTCACGTGTCCACATTGTGGCGAAACAACCGATATTTTCCGTAACGGGGGTGGCGAACGCATGAGCCAAGAGCTGGGCGTGCCTTTATTGGGCGCCCTACCGATTGACCCCAACGTTGTGGCATGTGGCGACGAGGGCAACCCAATCGTGGCCGATCAACCCAAATCAGTTAGCGCCAAAATGTATGTCACCATCGCCCAAGCATTGGTCGAGCAAATGCAATCAGCCGTCACGGTTCTCAAGCCCTTTAACTGGAATTGGAACAGCAACGAAGGCGCCCCTGCTTGGGTTGAAAGCGCGGCCAAGCCAACGGGTTCACAAATGATTCCAATTGGCTTCATGCGACGCGACCCCCGCACCCTCTCTATTCTTTGGGAAGACGGTCACCGCGACGACCTTGATTTGCGCGAACTGCGCCTAGCCTGCCACTGTGCCATTTGTATCGAAGAAATGACGGGACGCAAATTGCTAGACCCCAAAACAGTTAAAGCTGACATCAGCCCCAAACAAATTCACAGCGTCGGCAACTACGCCATACTTTTTGATTGGAATGACGGCCACAACAGCGGCATCTATTCATTTAAAGACCTACGGGCTTTAGGCGCACGGGCGGCAGCAAGCGGCAGCGAAGATGTCTGACGCACCGGTCGTAAACCAACCCGTCAGCATTCGGGCAGAGGTTTCTCTGGCCGATGCCGATACGTGCCGGTTTATAGCGAGTTGTATGTTGCACCCGGGTGGCACCTTCTTTTTTGCCCATCGCGCACAAGCCGTGGGTTCGCCACTGGGCGAGCGACTGTTTGCCCTACCGGGTGTGGCCAACGTATTGATTGCAGAAAACGTGGTGACGATTAATAAAGAACCCACCGCGTCATGGTCAGACCTAAAAGCCGCTATTGGTGGGTCCATTCGGGCGCAAGTGCAAAGTGGCGTGCCCGCCATACTTGAGACCTACGTACCGATCGACTTACAAGCTCGACCCAACACAGAAGTCGAAGCCATTATTCAAGAACTGCTTGACCAAGACATCAATGTTTCGATCGCCAGCCATGGCGGCAAAATTTCGATTGTTAACTTTGATCAAGGCAAACTCTACATTGCCATGAGCGGCGGCTGTCAAGGCTGTGCCTCGTCTCAAGTGACTCTGCGACAAGGCTTTGAAGTCATGGTTAAAAAAATCGCCTCAGAAGTAATAGAAATCATCGATACAACTGACCATGCGGCGGGCAGCCAGCCTTTTTACTCTCGTTAAAGGTCTATGTGGGCGGCAACTTTTGACACATACTTCTTGTCAACCTCACGCCTAGCGCGATAAATCGTGTCTAACGTTATTTTTCGAGATTCAATTTTGCTGATTTCAATGTGGGCTGACAACACAATAAGTGCTTGATCGACACGCCGTTGAGCAATCAACTGCAAAATCTGCTGATGCTCCTGATAGGTTGCTTCGATACGATCTAGCTTAGTAAAGTCAAGTCGCCGAACAATACGAATTTTTTCAGTAATATCAGCGTGAACCTTAGCCATCTCTAAGTTGCCACTGGCACTGACAAGCGCCATGTGAAACTGCTCGTCAAGTTCACTCACATATTGAATATCTGTACTGTATTGATCAGGCGTAACAAGCCAAACCTTTTCTAAGGCATCAATTAACGGTTGTTGCCCGACATATTGACAGCACGCTGTTAAGGCATAACGCTCTATTAATGTACGGAAATCATACAACTGGTCAATCTTATCGAAGTCTAAGGGTGCAACTGTCCAGCCAGACTTAGGCGCCAGCACCAGCAAGCCCTCATGTAACAATCGTTGCAAAGCTTGTCGAATTGGGGTGCGACTGATATGAAGAATGTTGACAAGATCCATCTCAGACAATCGATCGCCCGGCATCAAATCAAGCGTTGATAACCTTTGCTTAATGCGCAAATAAGCTTTGTCAGCTAAAGATTGTTCTGTCGTTTCTGTCATTTTAAACTGGCAATATAAGCTCGCCACCCACCTAAGTGACTAATATCTAAAGCACCCAATATGCCGATAGGTTCACAGATAAAACCGGTTTCCCATTGGCCTGAATCTAACTCAACTGAGCCTAAGCCCAACGGCGCCGGTATATTGGCTAAAAACGTACCAACCTGTTGAATCGGCACATCATAAACTTCAACCACAATTTTGACGCCTTTATTTTCTACACGCGTGAGGCCAGGTTTAGGCGGCGTCGTATTGGGTAGTGCAAATAATCGATAATTTGCACTCGTCGTCGTTTGTTCCCTGAGGCGTGCGCCGATACTTTGAAGTTGATGATTTAAAGGCATACCGGTTAAGTGTGCGCCCACCACAGCTAAGGCAAGAGACTTTGGCATGGCAACAGATCCCAGCCCACCTTTGAGTGTTCGCGCCAGAGGCAAATGTTTACCGATCGGCAGTTGAACACGCTTTTCCCAACGACTACCGAGCGCCAAAAGCGCTTCATCTTTACCTTTCGGACCCACAAAGGTGACCCCAAAGGGTAAGCCAGAGGGCGTAAAACTAGCGGGCACAGCGATGGCGGCCCAGTCAAGTAAATTGACAAAGTTAGTATAGGTACCCAGTGCACTATTCTGTTTAATCGGGTCTTTTGTAACCTGCTCATACGTTGGCAAACAGGGTGCAGTCGGTAACAGCATCACATCAAAGTCACGCCATAAAGCTTGCGCTTCCACCGCTAAGAGGCGAACCTTGTACAAGGCTTCAAAAGCATCAACCGCTGAAAATTTTTCCGCTTTTTTAATAACCGTTGCGACAGTCTGATCAACCCCTTCTAAATTTGCCTCAATGGTTGCACCCGCGGCGCTATAACGCTCAGCAACCCATGGACCTTCATAGAGCAACTCAGCAATTTGAGAGAGCGCACTCATGTTGAACGTGGTGATATGTGCGCCAAGTTCTTTAGCATGTTGCACAGCTTGCTCAAATAAAACTCGGTAATGCTCATCTTCAAAATACGGGTCTTCTGGTATGCCCACACGCAACTGAGTTGGAAAATCAAAAACTGGCGCCGTGCCAACCTCGTGAAACGATGTTTCTGTAGGTGATTTTTCAAGGGAAAAGTTTTGCGCCACTCGAAATACTGTGGCCGCATCTTCAACATTGAGCGCCAAAATTGACACACAATCAAGGGTTGCACAAGCCGGCACCACCCCCTTAATGCTCAATGCACCGGGGGTTGACTTCATACCCACCAGATTATTGAAACCTGCGGGTATACGCCCCGAGCCCGCCGTGTCCGTTCCCAATGCAAAAGCCACTAAACCTCTTGCCACCACCGAGGCTGAACCTGAGCTTGACCCCCCACTAATATGCTCATCAGAGAATGCATTTCGCACCCAACCATAAGGCGAACGCACACCCACTAAGCCGGTTGCAAACTGATCTAAATTGGTTTTACCCATCAGTACTGCACCCGCGTCTTGTAGCGCTTGAACGACGGTGGCCGTGTCTTGTGCAGTGTAGGCATAACCCGGGCAAGCAGCAGTGGTGGGCCAACCTATATGATCAATGTTGTCTTTAATGGCAAAAGGCACCCCCCAAAGTGGGCATGCCTTGGGGTCCAGCTTGAAAAGCTTGCTCAAAATTTCTTCGCGCTGCGCTTGGTTTGGCAGATAT
>CALBMZ010000279.1 GCA_937896225.1 uncultured Alcaligenaceae bacterium
TCAAACGATAAAAGGTTTCGCTATGTCTGGCTGTGGCGGGACCGCCTTTAATCAAAGGTTACCTAAATATAGGCGCTAAAATTTGTAGTACCCCCGCCTGGGATCCCGACTTCAATACAGCTGATTTGTTAACCATGTTGCAGCTATCTGAAATCAACCCGCGTTATGCAAAGCATTTCTTCAAACAAGCCAAATAAATATAAAAAGTGGAAAATTCAGTCAACTGCTTAGTTGTCTGCCTATACAGTTGACTCCCATGCTTACTCAGCTCTTTAAATAAGCTTACGATCACGCATTGTCCACAAGGAATAGAAACTAATTAACGCGGCCACAATGACCATATAAGATGGGCTTAGATCGTCTTCAACCCGACTGACAAGCCAAGTTGCAAACATTGGGGTTAAGCCACCAGCAATGCCGAGCGTCACGTTGTAACTAAAACCAGCTGCCGTGCAACGCACATTAGGTGGAATCACTTGAACCATGTAAGCGGGTGCCACACCCAGATACACACCCAGTAGCAACGCAAAACCAATTTGTGCAATGATGACATGCAGCAAAGTATCACTATGCATGGCCCAAAAGAGTGGCCAGGCGCAAATAGCCGTTAACCCCGCAGCAACCATCATTATTAATCGTGGGTTAAATTTATCTGACAATGCACCGGCAATCATCATCACCGGAATCAACACCAGCATACTGCCAGTGTTAATGGCTAACGAGTGGGCTGGGGAAATACCATCAACGAGTTCAAGCCAACTGACCAAATAGACAAAAATCAAATAAAAAACCACCGCAGTCATCATCGAAATACCCGCTACTTGAGCCATGACACCGCGATTCTCTCTCAGAGCCATCTTAAGAGGGTTGTGCGTCACCTTGGGCAACACAGGCTCTGGTGTTGATCCTTCACGTCGCAAGTATAAGCCAGCCAAACCTATTACTAGGCCGAAAATAAAGGGTATACGCCAACCCCATACCTGCAATGACTCTGCCGACATCGCAGAAGCCAATAAGGCCCCAAGGGCAGACCCGAGAAGAATACCGGCCACTGAACCCACACAAGCCAAAGAGCCCACTAGGCCACGGTGTTTCGGGTTGCAATGCTCAACCATATACACGATTGAGGTGGTGTATTCGCCACCCACTGACAGACCCTGAACCATTCTCAAAAGTAGCAATAAAAGGGGTGCAGCTAAACCTATCGCAGCATAGGTCGGTAACACACCTACCAAAAAAGTTGGAATGGCCATCGCACCGACAGAAATTAACACAGCTCTTTGTCGACCATAGCGATCACCAATAAAGCCTATCAAAATACCGCCTAGTGGGCGCATCATAAAACCCACAGCGAAAATACCAAACGCTGCAATGACCTGTGCAACAGGGTCTTCCTTGGGGAAAAAGTTTTTACCAATAATGACAGCAAAAAAACCATAGACTGCAAAGTCAAACCATTCCAACGTATTGCCAATGATGCCACCTGCAAGCAATCTGGTGGTTGAGACATTTTTATTTTTCATCACATTCCCTGAGCTTTAATTTGCTTTTGTAAACAACAATCATGTGAGCTTGTTGCTCAATTTTAATAAAATATTCATTTTTACTAAATAAACTGAGAAATATTAAATAATTTTTATATTCTATAAGATAGCATGCGACCGAAACTTGCAACTTCTATCAAATCAGATCTAGTCAATATGAAGCGATCTATTTGAAGTTAAAAATAGTGCGAAATGCTGTGAAACTCAGCTTAAAGCATCAAGCGACACAATTAAGAAAGCAAAGGGGATTTGAAAAATAAAACAACCATGCAACATAAAGAAAGGTCGTAATGTACCCCCGCCAAAACTTTACAATCGATTTATCTCGGCTCGTCATGTAATTAAAGCCATAAAGCTTAGACGCTTGAAACAAGTAAACCCCATAACCCAACACCACTAATCCCCCGAGACGAAGTCTCTTGTTCACCGAGCGTCGAAATGAAACCCTTGATGCCAAATGCAAGATTAGCAAAGCCAACCTCAAACATCCATTCGGGTCAACTTGTTTCCCAACCCATTCTTTGGGCGTCAGATTTGTAGAATAAAACATGGCGTATAAACGCCAGCGTGACTAAACAGCCAACAGCGTTGAAGGTAAATATCTTCAGGGCTGTAGAAGGGTCTTCAGAAAGATAAAATAGCCCAAAGAAAATACCAACGGCCCCAATAAAAATGCCACCATAGCCTAATATCGCAGCCACAATACACTCCTCTCTGTCTCTCTAATAAACAGTAGTTTACCGTTTACTATTTATTATGATTTGACCGACGCCGTCAGATGCAGTGATAAATGTTGACAGGCTTAACATGAACCGTATGGCCAGGCAAAACAACAGTTGCAGCCAAACCACTAATACCAGACATTTCTAGTTTTAAGTGCCCTTGATACAGGCCGCAAAGTTCTTTGACGATTGCTAAACCAAGCCCCGTGTCGAAAATACTTTCATCAGGACGCCCACTACGTTGCAGTACTTGCAAACGATTCATTTCAGCGATAACAGGTCCGTCATCTTCTACTCGAACATGCAATTGAGCGTTCTCAAAAAAAACTGACACATAAACTTTACGATTGGCCCACTTCGCCGCGTTATCGATTAGATTGCCCAAAATTTCTTTAAAATCTTGCTCTTCTCCCTGAAAAGTCATAGTGGGGGCATCAGATTGATAAATGAATTGCAAATCTCTGTCTACATTCAATTTTTTCATGGTTTTAGTGTCAACTCAACCACAGGTGAAACAACGGTACTGGCTCGAAGTGTTGTCACATTGCTAGCAACTCGGGCCTATTAAAGCCGCCAATTCACCGGCTTGTCCACGGGCACGTGTGGTCATTGAATCATAAGTGTCCAGTACACCGTTAAAATCTCATAGTATGTCTTGAAGATCGACTGGATAATGGGTCAAAATATGGCGTTGACTTCGACGAAACATCACGGAGAAAGCGATTTAAATGTTCGGCAGGTAACACTACAAAAGAGCTTAAATAATTTGATTGTGGGTGGTTATTAATTTTAAATGCCTGATTAATCAGACATTAAAATGTGACGCACCAATCGCTTAACCGTGATAATCAAGCTGGCACGAAAGTCAAATAAATCAGCATGAAGTGATCGGCAGAGCGCTTACACGACGCAGCGCTTGGTGATAAAAATAAGATTAGTTTATTTTGAATCCTTAAGCTCTGAAAGATTTGAAATACTTAAAATTTAAACATTTTTATAAAATGAGTATCTTGATAAACTCAACAATTGAAATTAGTAATTATTTAAAGTACTTAGTAATCTTACTAACACCATTCAGTGCTTTTTGTCGGTTTAATTAGTCGAACCTGATTTATTCACATTAAGTCGCAATTGCAATATTTCTATTTCGACTCGTTGCTTGACTTTGAATAATTTCCGTAACTTCAGCTAACAAACCACCTACGAGTGCTTTTATTAAGGCCAAATAAAGACTGAGGTTTTTTTTACGAATCATCATCAGCAACTCGTGAATGTTGAAATCCGCGGCACAAAGAACGCTATGTATGGCATCACCTTCTGGGCCTTTGAGGTGACATCTGTTCATTCGGTTATTGAATTTTAAATGGCCGATAATCGGTTCAATGGCTTGTCTTCGTATGAGTAACTTAGGCTCTTGTTCGGTGAGGCTTTTGTATTGACTTCGGTGCTTGTTACTTACCGCTAGGTCATCAACGCCCCAACTGACTGACCATCTGCTTCTGTTTCAAGTAAATCTGTGTCGTCATCTTGCCGGCAAACACCATATTGAGTTGAATGCCCTGATTGTTTTGATTAATTTTTACGCCATCATTGGCTGTGGGAACAGTTCTTTCAACCGTCAATAAGTTAGTCGGCCATTGGACAGAGAGACTCGCTGACATAGGTAAATACCCATCAAGATACCTACGCATTAACGGGCCTGCATTGAGTTTATATTGACCCATGCCTAAGCTATCGAGTGCTCTTGATTGAAGGTCAATGCAAATAGAAGCGCCTTTAGCAACATCTGTCAGCTCTACTTCATTATTTTGAACCGTGGCAGAACCCATTCCATTAAAACTTTTAATCTTAATGGTTTGAATACGCTCAGGGTTAAAAACAATCACGACTTTACGAATTTGATCAAGCTTGTCGTGACACGTTGCAATGTTGACGCTTCCCGTTTCTAAACTTTCTGGGGTGATCATAACTTTAGATTGGTAAGCATAAGCACCTGGGTCGGGTCTTTCTTTAAAGAATTTAATTTCACCCTCTGAGGCAATATCAGAAAACTCTAAAGCATGAGCAGGTACTGACAAAGCAGCCAAGCTCATCAATAACAAAGCACCCCATTTCTTATGTTTGAAATGATGTTTGAAATTGACTGACATGATGGCACCTATAAATTCATGATAAAAGTGAATATAGATTAACCGAGTATGTTGATAAACATCGCAATTTGAGATGTTTATTTCGAATATTCATAGAGATTAAACAGCTTTCTATTAAGGATGGGTATGACTAAATTTAGTGTCTTGGGCGCTCTTATTTTCATGGGGGGGTGCACTGTATCTGGGCCTGACCCTATTATGGGCCTACAGCTGCCAAACCCAGCATCTGTTTATTGCATCGAACAAGGGGGGGCGATAGACATCAAAGAAAGCCCACAGGGCGATGTGACAACATGCGTATTAACTGACGGTACAAAAATTGATGAATGGGTTTTCTACAGACAGAATCACCCTCAGTAATAATGAATTTTTATGCCTAGATTTACTTTACAAACAGATTGCGTCGTCATTGCACACCTTAACGCCCAAACAAGCCCTTTAATGCATCGCCAAGACCAGGCACGAATTTGTTGATTTCTTGTTGGGCTTTGTCACCAAGCTGAGATTTAGCCAATTCACCCGCTAGGCTAGCCACATCAACAATGTATTGGGGTTTGTCGAGATTGCCCGTTATCTTTATTGGAATAGTGATGCCACGCAGCACTGCTAAGTCTTTGCCGCCTTGGCCACTGGAACTCTCTACAACAGCCACTTTGGTCAAATAGTTTAATGTTGATTGAGCGATATTGACGGTGCCGGCACCCACGAGCCTAAAAAGCGGAGCCTTCACGTTTAGGTCGCGGTTGGTGACGATGCCTTGTTGTATGGTAGCCGAGGCTGTCATATCGCTAAACGTGGTTTGACCGGAACCTGCACCCTCTTGGGTTGGCGCTTTGCCAAGCATGGCACGCACTTTATTGATAATAGCGCCTATGTCAATTCCTTTAATTGTGCCGTCGTGCAACTTGATGTTGACACGGCCAGCAAGGTTTTGTTCAAGAGTTTTAATCGTGTTGCCGGTACTCGTCAGGTCAAGTGCCAGCGCCCCTTTTCCCGTAACCTTAGGGACTTTGCCCAAGGCAGCCAACAGTGATTCAATTTTGATATCGGTGACGTTTTCCTTTAATGTGAACTGATTGGTGTTGGCGTCAACCGTGAAACCGCCAGTCGTTTTGCCACCAAATAATTGTGCGCTGTGTGGTGAAACTGAGAGCTTACCCTGACTTAAAGCCACTTCGGCTTTTAGCTGTTCGAGCGATATACCTTTGAATAGTAATTTTCCAATATAAATCTTGCCTTTAACTCTTTGAAGCTTTAGATTCTTCAAGCCTGTTAGATCAACAGCAGGTGACAGGGTTTCATTTGACAGGTTTTGGGGATTGGTTTGATTTGATTGTTTACTGTCTGCAGTTACTCTATCTTTCGTTGTTGCGACCCCCTCAAAACGATCAAGTTTAAGTTGATCGACCGCAACATCAAAAGTAACAGTCGGTTTGCTAAAGCTTGCCAAACCTATGCTTGCTTTGATGGGAGAATCGTCAAGCTGGCCTGTTAATCTTAAACTTAGGGTTTCAGACTTCGTGTTCAACGACAGGTCGCTATTGGTCTGAATGATAAGTGGTACTTTACCCATCGCAGGGTCGGTGATCGAAACTCTGGCGGCTATTTTTTTCACGTTCAGCTGGTCATTGGCAAGCGTAAATGCCGGCAACTTAAGATCTGATTTAATTTGGCGATGAGCGCCATTTAACGATAACGTCAGCGCTGAAGGCTCAACAGACACTGTACTGCTCGATACATTGATTTTTGGTATGTTGAAATTAATCTCAGCCGCTTGGTCTGACACCTTGGCCTTGAGTTCGCTTTTGATACTTCTAAGGGTGTAGTGGGCGTTGGTCAAGTCGGCTGTTAGGTTCAGGGTTGTCTGGGTATCAATTGATTTGATATCTTGCCAATTTCCAAAAACTTTAGCCGACAACTGGTTGAAATCTATTTTTTGGTCAGATAGATTTATTTTGTACTCGCTGTTGGCGCGAATGTTGACGTTAAGTGCCAGCGATTTTGATTCAGCGTTAGCTGATAGTTCAAGCTTGCCACTTGAGCGAGGGCTTATCTGACCCGTTTTTAGGTTCAAATCTTTAATTCGCAGGTCAACGTTGTTTTGCACATCGTTGAAGTGAATGCGAGTATTGGCTATAACAATCGAAGCAATATCGACTTGAAATGAAGAGGGTTGGCCCTTTGTTTCGCTATGGCTTGGCATAGATTTTGGCGAGGCAGGTTCGTCTTGACGGTTAAATCTGTTTAACAAATCAGCAAAGTTCAACAAACCGCTTTTGTCTCGTACGACATTGGCCGACAGACCATCGATGTAGAGGCCGTCAACGAGCACTTGACCTGACAAAAGAGGTAGTAATGCCACTGAGACACGACTTGATTCGATGGTGACAAATGTCTGTTTCGGGTCTTTGTCTGAAAGAGTGGCACGATTAATGTCTGCACCAATATTAGGGAATAGGGTGAGGTTAATGTTGCCATTTATTTTAAATACCCGACCGAATTGAGCAAATACAAAATTTTCGATTTCGGGCTTGTAGCGGTTTGCGTCAAAAGTTGCTACAAAAATAGCGCCAGCGACCACTGTGATGATGACAAGCGCAAAAAGAGCCAATAAACTAATGCGTAATGCTTTCACGATTGAGTTCCTGCATGATGTCTGAATGAATCAATCAATTGTAGAGTGTCTGACTAAAAAGATTAGCTTTAGATGGATTTGGTTAGTGCTTACCGACCCATCGCGTAGAACTCAGCGTTCGGTCTCATGTTGGTTAAGGTTGCCACGCAGTTAGACAACCCAAAAAACGAGGCAATGCCAGCGATATTCCAAATGTCTTCGTGTGTCAAAAAGTCAGTTTGATCATCATTTGTTTACATCAACAACCACACGGCCACGAACTTTACCATTGAGCAGTTGAGTCGCCACATCAATCGCCTGGCCTAAACTGATTTCGTGACTGATAGTACCCAACTTCTCAATCTCTAAGTCAGTGGCAAGTCTGCGCCAAGCTTCAATACGTTCGGCTCTTGGGCACATGACGCTGTCGATGCCCACCAAGGTTATACCGCGAAGAATAAAAGGTGCGACTGTTGATGGGAAATCCATGCCACCGGCTAGGCCGCAAGCCGTCACCACACCTTGGTACCTGGTGGAAGCGCAAATATTAGCCAGTGTGTGACTACCCACAACATCAACGGCGCCCGCCCAACGTTCTTTGGCCAGTGGTTTACCTGGAACATTAAATTGTGAGCGTTCAAGAATTTCAACAGCACCGAGCTTTTTTAAATAGTCGGCATCAGCAGAACGCCCCGTCACAGCGACCACGCGAAAGCCTAGCTTGCTTAAAACAGCAATGGCCACGCTGCCCACACCACCTGCGGCGCCAGTGACCAAAATTTCACCATCGGAAGGCTTTACGCCCTGTTTTTCTAAGGCCATGACACAAAGCATAGCGGTGTAACCTGCGGTACCAATCGACATGGCTTGCAGGGGGGTAAACTTGGAGGGCAAGGGAACTAACCAGTCGCCGTTTAGGCGAGCAGTCTGAGCCAACCCACCCCAGTGTGTTTCACCAACTCCCCATCCATTCAGTAAGACCATATCACCTGACTTGTAGTCAGAATGGGTGCTTTCTTCTACGGTGCCGACTAAGTCGATGCCTGGAACCATTGGGAACTTGCGAACCACTGGACCTTTACCTGTGATCGCTAGCGCATCTTTGTAATTAAGGGTTGAATGGCTGACCTGAATGGTGACATCGCCCTCAGGTAATTGCGCTTTGTCAATATCTTTGATGGCAGCCTTATAGCCGCTCTCGTCTTTTTCGACAATGATTCCCTTAAACATGCTTTTGACTCCTTTTAGATTGAATGGCGAGTAAAAAAGCCGAAGAGTGGTTATTTCGGCAACGACATCGATTCAATCATCACAATAATCAGGATTCTATCGTAGCATTCCATGACAATGGTTTTCGGGAATTAAAACCTATAACCTATTCCGACTAAAACGTTATAGGCACTCAGGTCTGGTGATACTTGAGTCGTTCCACCAGGGCCGTCAGTATATGTCGCCTTCATAGTGGTGTTTGCATAACCATAGTAATTGGCTTCAATGAAACCATAAAGACCGTTTTGAATGATTTGTTTGTAACCTAGACCTAAAACGTAACCGCTTACATTCGCTTTTTCGGAAGGGGTTGAGCAACAGTTTGTTTGACTGTATTGAATGTTTTGATTTGAATAACCTAACTTAATATAGGCCAGTTTATTTTCATCAATGGCATAACCGGGTGCTACAAAAATGTTGAAACGATTCGAAATGGCAAAATCGTAGTTGTATGTAGCGCTACTAATGCTGGGGTAGCTAAAACCAGTGGCACTGGTTGTTTGCGTCAGTGCAGAGTAATCAACACCGAGACCCAGGGTAAACTTTTCTTGAAGTTTGAATGTGTAGCCTAAACCTAAAACTAGTGGTGCACCGCTAGAACTCGCACTGGTTTCTGAGCTCGTATTTGGTGTGCTGCCATAATCAGTACCTGTCATTTTTGCAGAATTAACATTGTTTTTCTCATAGCCAGTCGAGACTTGACCATAAAAACCCGCAAAAGTTGTTTGTGCAAAAGTGGTGGCAGATGCTGTGCTTAAAAGTAAGCCTGCACCAATGATTAATATTTTTTTCATTGAAAGTCTTCCCTTTACTTAAATTACAAAGCTATTAATGTATGGTGTTGCTTGAAACGCTATCGCATTTTAAGTGATCTGAAGGTAAGAAACCTTTTGATTCCTTGCAAGCATTTATGAATTATTTTTTCTTGCCTGTCCAGGCCACCAGCAAGGTGAGTACGCACACCCCTAGATACCCAAACATAATAAACCTACCATAAAAGTCTGAGTTGGGCGAAACCCCAGCGTATTGCATGCCCAGCCAACCAAATAAGTAGGCTAATAAGATAATCAATATCATCGAAGCGGCAAGTGCTCGAGCTTTAAGGCTAACAAGAATAAATGTCATGCCTGTTAGAAAGTTAGAGATACCAAAAGCACTCAGTAAAACCAACTGGTCTGGCCCGTTAACCGATAAATCTAAATGCGCAAAGGTGTCGTTCGCCCAATGTATAAGATAGGTGTGTGCAACTCCTCTGAAGAGGTCAAATAAACCAAGTATAAAGAGTACGACTACGGGAAGGCGTTGACGCCAATTATTTTCTTTTAGCATGGTTTCAATTGCCACCTGCCTTGCGAATTGCAATGCCAATAAAAAACAATGACCAGCCTTGAAGTAATAATTCAATGGCTAACAACATACCGGGTACCCATGTGCTCGCACCAGGCCAGTTGTTCATGATCATAACGCCCAAAACAATTGAAAGAACGCCTGATAGGGCAGTCCAAGTCATGTTGCCCATTGACCAATGTTGAATAGCTGAAATCAAACGCATGGCACCAGTAATAAAAAGTATCGCGGCTATCCAGATGGTGAGGCCTTCTAAGGCGTTAATAGGTTGAGTCCAAGTGTAGATGCCAATGCCAACATAGAGGATTGCAAATAGGGTTTGAACTAGGAATGCTTTCCAGCCTTTTGACTGAAAGGCATGCACACCAATAAAGACACCGGCTACAAATGCAATCGAACCCAGTAAGGTGATCGTTGCAAGTGAAAATGCCGCTTCTGCCAAGATGCCCAACGAACCACAAACAATGAGTAACACGCCAATAAAAATGAGCTTGCCCGAGTGCTTAACTGCATCGCCCAAAACCTTTTTCTGTAATTCTGATAACTGGGGTATATTTTGATTCATAATTTAGGTGCCTGTTGTTTGAAAAAAGGTTTTGGTCTCATTGTTATCGTATAAGCATAAAAACCGCTTAGACTCGAAGGTTAACCCATTAAATTAAAGTAAATATGAAATAGTTTGATAAGTTAAATGCGGGTTAATACAACTGGTCAATAATTTCAAATTATTCTGTTTTAAAAATTAAAGAGACGGTATGAACGAAGGCTTAGTATTCGCACAGTTTGGTCTTTTAGCCACGTTAGGGGTGCAAGTTTATAACCGTTGGCCCAATATACGCTTTGATAGCCTGAGCGCGGGGTTGTTAACGTTAGGTATCGTGTTGACTATATGGACACTGATGTCCAACCGCGTGGGTAACTTTCGCATCGTGCCTGAACCAAAAGAGGGTGGTCAACTCATCACGCACGGTCCTTACCGCTATATTAGGCACCCCATGTATACGTGTTTGCTGTTGTTTGCTGTGACAGCTGTCATGATTATTGATGGGTGGTGGGCATGGTTTAACTGGTTTTCGTTGCTATTGGTGCTCGTGTTTAAAGCGGTTATAGAAGAAGGCTATTTGAAAAAACATTATGGTAGCTACGCGCAATACATGAAGCACACAAAACGGTTTGTGCCTTGGCTAATTTAAATACCTTATAAAAAAAGTGATGTGTATTACGGTTGCTTAAAAAAATGTTTAGCGTAACGTGGGTTCATGTCTGAGAGCCTTAGTATTGTTAATAAATCGGCGGTATTAAAATCAGGGTCCCATGCGGGTGCACTGCAAATTTTGGCGCCTAATTTGAGGTACCCTTTAATAAGAGGAGGTGCTTCAACGACCAAATTATTTTGAAGGTGTTCGATCGGTAAAGGCAGTTTCGGAAAAGCGTGAAGTTCAAGGGGTGCTATTTGATCGCTTTTTAAAGACTGAAATAAACTGGCAGCATAATGCCCTCCATCTGCCATAGGTATGCTTGCGCAGCCTAACATAATATCGTAACCGTGCAGAGTCATATACTGAGCCAAACCAGACCAAAGTGCCATGATGACCGATCCAGACCTGTAATCTGCATGCACACAAGACCTACCAAGTTCAACTATATTAGGGCGTAGATGATCTAATCTGCTCAAGTCGAATTCGGTGTCTGAGTATAGTCGGCCAATTGCCATAGCTTGATGTGGCGGCAACACTCTGTAAGTTCCAACAACATTAAGGGTGTTCTGATCTCGAATGACTAGGTGGTCGCAATAATCGTCAAATTCGTCAACATCTAACCCCAGCTCAGCATTAGGTAACTTTGCCCCCATTTCTTCAGCAAATACTAAGAAACGCAATTTTTGAGCTTCTTTGACTTCTTCTTTACTAATTGCCCAAGACGCCAGTAGAGTATTTTGTTTGACGTTTATCAGTCTTTTAGCACTAGAGGTCTCAAGTTGCTGACCCACGTTAGGCCAAGTCGCAAAACCTTTTCCAAAAATCTTTTGTACGAACTTTTTTGTTATCAGTTTTTTAAAAGCTTTACCTTTACGGTTTTTTCGTTTTTTCTCTTTAGCTGATGAGAAAAAATCCAAACCCAATACATTTTTTTGTAAGTTAAACATATACGCTCTAAGTTGTGAACATGTCTAATCTTAAGTTCTTTGTGTTACAAATTTAATTCATAAATATTAATATTTTAAGACCCTTTCAACATTTAAAAAACGAGGTATTAATTGAGCCTGTATCAAAAA
>CALBMZ010000280.1 GCA_937896225.1 uncultured Alcaligenaceae bacterium
CACCTCTTGAATCTTATCGGTCAGAGCCTCTGTCGATAGTAACGGATCGTTAGACGGCTCTATTTTTTCTGATGCCATAAACTTCAAACCTTTTATAGGACAATGTCTTCCAATCCATTGTTCCCCTTCATAATGTTATTTTAAATGTTTTAGATATTTTGTTTTATTAACTAGTTTTCGTATAAACTTGATTAATTTCCTAAAAATCAAGTTTATTATGACAAATGTATCACACCCCCCTAAGCAACATGGTGGCAAACGTTCTGGGGCCGGCCGTAAACCTGGTTCAGGCAAGTACGGCGAAGCGTCTGCACGGGTATCGGTGCCTGTTAGCGCACAAGACAGAGTCATTGATTTTGTGAAAGCCCTCACCGCCCGCACCGCGCAAAGCCCTGGCTCACTGAAGGTTGATCATGTCGCAGCACCGCACACATGGCCAAGCAGTTTGATTCCCGTCGAAATAAGCGAGTCCACCAACGCCTGGCGCACACCGTTGTTTGGGTACCCCGTGCAGGCTGGCTTCCCTAGCCCAGCTGATGACTATGTTGCCGAAAAATTAGATTTAAACCAACACTTAATGCCACATCAAGAAGCCAGCTTTATGTTGCGCGCCAAAGGTGACAGCATGATGGGGGCCAATATTCATGATGGCGATTTATTGGTGGTTGATAGATCTCTTAACGCCACAAATGGCTGCGTGGTCATTGCAGCGATTGATGGTCAATTCACTGTCAAACGTCTAGAAAAAAAACGCGGCAAAATTCGTCTATTACCCGCCAATCCAAACTTTGAGCCAATTGAAATCAAAGAAGATCAAGAATTACAGATTTTTGGGGTGGTCACCAACGTGATTCACTCACTTAGACCATAGAGTGAGGCGGCCAACATGACTGCCATTGCATTGATCGACGGCAATAATTTTTATGTTTCATGCGAACGCGTGTTTCAACCACATTTTGAAGGCAAACCGATGGTAGTTTTGTCAAATAATGATGGGTGTGTGGTGGCGCGTTCGGCCGAAGTGAAGGCAATGGGGGTGCCGATGGGCATACCATGGTTTAAGCTTAAACCACTTGCCAGACAAAATCGCATTATTGCTAAAAGTAGTAATTACACGCTTTATGGTGACATGAGTCATCGTATGCACAGCGTCATCGCGCAGTTTGCGCCTGAACAAGAGATTTATTCTATTGACGAATCTTTCTTGAACTTAACGGGTATGCCAGGTGATTTGATCACGTATGGTCAAAGCATTCAGCAACGCGTCAAACAGTGGGTGGGCATACCCGTTTGCGTCGGTATTGGCAGCAGCAAAACCTTAGCTAAGTTGGCCAATCACTGCGCCAAAAAAACAATCGTACCCATCATGCCAGGTGGTGTAACCGACTTAACGCAACTTTCAAATGCTGAGCTTGATGAAACCTTAAGTCGTATTGCTGTGGGTGAGGTGTGGGGTATAGGCCGACGCTTATCTGCACAATTAATCGATATGGGCATTACAACAGCAGCGCATCTCAAAAACGCTTCGATTAACCGCATACAAAAACACTTTAGTGTGGTGGTCGGGCGTACGGTTGCTGAATTAAACGGTGAGATGTGTCTTGAGCTTGAAGATGTGGCGCCCCCTAAGCAACAGATTATGTCGTCACGCTCATTTGGGCAGCCAGTCTACCGTTTAGAAGACTTAATTGAAGCCGTCACCAGTTACACCGCACGCGCCAGTGAAAAGCTGCGTCGTCAGCAACATGTGGCCAGCGCCATACAGGTTTATCTGCGCACCAGCCCCTTTAAAACCGATGCACCGTTCTACAGTAATGGTGTGGTGGTGCGCTTAATGCAGCCCACTAACAGTGTTTTCGCCCTAGCCCAGGCCGCTACGCAAGGCCTGAAACAGATTTACAAGCCTGGTCTACCCTACACAAAAGCAGGTATCATGCTGCTTGATTTGCAACCGTCTAACCGCGTACCATTAGACTTATTTAGCGCTTTAGGTGCCCCCACTGATCTTCGCAGCCAAGCGCTACTTAAAACCCTTGATACGATGAATGAACGTTTTGGGCGAGGCACCTTACGTAGCGCGGGCGAAGGGTTTGCCAAGCCTTGGGCAATGCGATCAACCCATAAAAGCCGCGCTTACACTACCGATTGGGCGGCTTTAGCGGTGGTGCAACGGGGGTGAAACGTAGCGCCCTTACACTTTCCTAACGTTACCACTGATTGACAGCGTAAACGCATTGCCCATAGTATGGCTTAGGTTGCCCGTCTTAGAAAAATCTATTAAACACCTAATTAACAACTATTTAACAGCTATTAAAACCTAATAAAAGAGAACCACATGATGAATATTAAAGCCCTTTTCATAGCCTTTTTACTGTCTATTTCAACCGCAGCCTTCGCACAAAGCGATAACGTTGTGTATCACATCGATAACTCAGCGACTCAGGCTACCAAGGGTTTACGCAATGTACGTAACCACCTTGACGTCGCACCTGACACTAAAATCATTGTGGTCACCCATGCCAAGGGCGTTGACTTTTTGATGGAAGGCGCAAAAGACGCTAAGAATGCCAATATTGACTATGCAGCATTAGTTTCAGCCCTTAAGTCTCGTGGCGTCAAATTTGAAATCTGCGAAATTACGCTTAAAAATCGCAAGCTCAACAAAGATCAGTTCATTTTAGATGCTGAATTTACACCGTCAGGTGTGGTTCGCCTGGCGCAGCTGCAAAATCGTGAAGGGTTTGCTTATATTAAGCCTTGATGGAGTAGTGCGGAGGGCATAGCCAGAGTGGAGCGGGTGAAGGGAATCGAACCCTCGTATGCAGCTTGGGAAGCTACCGTTCTGCCATTAAACTACACCCGCGCAGGTTCGCATTATACCGACTTGCAGAAAACTAACATTTCTCGTTACCTAGCAGTGAAAGCACATGTTGCAAGGCAAAAAGTCTAAAAAACATGTGCTGAGTCGGCTAAAATTGTGTGATGAACATAACGATTAATGGCGAAATGAAGGTTGTGGCAGCTTCAATTTCGTTAACTGAACTCATTGCCTCACTCGATTTGACCAACAACCGTGTCGCAATTGAGCGCAATGGTGCCATTGTGCCGCGAAGCCAACACGCACAAACATTATTAACCGAAGGCGATACACTAGAAATCGTCGTGGCAGTCGGTGGCGGTTAATTCATGTCAACAACACCTGATACAGAAGTGAACGTACTGCTTCAAGACGCACCCATTGCCTTGCCTTCTCATATTAAAAGCTTTGTAAACCGACGGGGCACCATTACGCAAGGGCAAAAGTCTGGCTTTACCAAGCACGCTGACAAGTGGGTGTTGCCCTACCAAGCGCAGACGCTTGACCCTGCTTTGGCCTTTGGCCGCACAGCCTCCACCATTTTAGAGATTGGCTTTGGCATGGGCGAAACCACAGCAGCCATTGCAGTGGCACGCCCAAGCGATAACTTTTTGGGGGTGGAAGTTTTTGAAGCGGGTGTTGGCTCGCTGTTGAACCGTCTGCACAATCAGTCAATCGACAATGTGCGCATCATTCAACACGATGCGGTTGAGGTGTTGCGCGACATGATCGCCCCCAACAGCCTGGCAGGCGTGCACATTTACTTTCCTGACCCTTGGCATAAAAAACGTCACCACAAGCGTCGTTTAATACAAGGCGCCCTGGTGAGCTTGTTGGCCAGTCGAATTCAACCCGAAGGTTACTTGCACTGCGCCACCGACTGGGAACACTACGCACACCAAATGCTAGCTGTTTTAAGTACTGAGCCCAGCTTAGTGAATACATGCGAGGGCTTCGCACCCCGGCCAGATTATCGTCCCCTTACCAAATTTGAAGCAAGAGGCCTGCGCTTAGGGCACGGCGTGTTTGATTTAATTTTTAAACGTCAGCCTGAAGGTTAACGACCAAAGCCACCCATTTTGCCAAGCGCTTTCATGCCACCCATGGCACGCATCATCTTAGCCATGCCACCTTTTTTCATTTTTTTCATCATGTCTTGCATTTGATCAAACTGATTCAACATGCGGTTAACCTCTTGCACGGGCACACCCGAACCCGCAGCAATACGACGTTTACGTGACGCCTTCAGCAACTCGGGCTTTGAGCGCTCAAGAGGCGTCATCGCATTCAAAATGCCTTCCGTGCGACGCATTTGCTTTTCAGCTTGACCGCCTTGTAACTGCCCTGCAGCTTGTGCAAACTGACCAGGCAACTTTTCTAATAATGAACTCATATCGCCCATTTTTTTAACTTGAGCGATTTGGTCTCTAAAATCGTTCAAATCAAAACGGTCACCAGATTTTAGCTTGGCAGCCATTTTTTGAGCTTCGGCGACATCAATATTTTGCTGGGCTTGTTCAACCAACGACACAATATCGCCCATGCCCAACACACGCTGAGCCATACGATCTGGGTAAAACGGCTCGATGCCATCAAGCTTTTCTGACACACCTACAAACTTAAGTGGCTTACCTGTTACATGGCGAACAGACAGTGCTGCGCCACCACGTGCATCACCATCAAGCTTAGTCAGCACCACGCCAGTTAAAGGCAAAGCGTCACCGAACGCTTTGGCAGTATTGACAGCGTCTTGGCCTTGCATGGCATCAACCACAAACAAGGTTTCAACAGGCTGTAAAAACTGATGCAAAGCCTGAATTTCTTGCATCATGGCTTCGTCAATACCCAAACGACCCGCGGTATCGACAATCAACACATCAATGTGATGCCGCTTGGCATAGTCAAGCGCATGCTTGGCAATATCGATTGGCTTTTGTGAAGCGTTAGACTCAACCCATTCCACATTAACTTGCTTAGCGACCGTCTTTAACTGTTCAATAGCAGCCGGGCGGTAAACGTCAGCACTGACAACGGCTACTTTTTTCTTGCCCGTTTTACGGCCTTGATGCGTATGCCCGCCCTCACTAAGCCATTTCGCTAATTTAGCAGTGGTAGTGGTTTTACCTGCACCCTGCAGACCCGCCATCAAAATAATGGCTGGGGGTTGCACTGATAATGACAATTCGCTGGCCTCTTGGCCTAAATCGCCCCCCATCAATGCCGTTAACTCTTTGCTAACCACCCCAACCAATGCTTGACCTGGAGAAAGACTTGAGACGACATCTTCCCCCAAAGCTTTTTGTTTAACCTGATCGATAAAGGCACGCACCACAGGTAACGAAACGTCAGCCTCTAGCAGGGCTAAACGCACCTCGCGCATCATTTCTTGGGTATTGGCCTCAGTTAGGCGGGCTTGACCTCGAATCGTTTTAACGACACGGGTCATTCGTTGGGTTAAGTTTTCAAGCATAGAGGTGGTTTCGCTTACACTATTGAGATGTCTACTGACATTGTATTTCACTCGCTCGCGGCTTTGGTATTTATCGCTCTAGCCACCTATTTATGGCAGCCTCTTCAGGCGGGTCAGGTATTGGCTCGGCGCGGCAAAACGGCTCGCGCAGGCTTATTATTAGGCATTGTATTGCAGGGCGTGGCCTTGCATGCAGCCGTTTTATACAACCAACAACTGCATTTAAGCTGGGTGTTAGCCCTTTCTGCCGCGATTTGGTTGGGCTTAATTGTATTTTGGCTGGAAAGCTTAATTGTTTCAATCGATGGTCTGCAATTGATACTGCTACCTTTTGCGGCATTTATTTGTGTCTTAGCAGCCCTATTTCCATCAAGTCATCTTATTGCGCATAACTCGCAACCTGCTTTGCGAAGCCACCTTATTGTGGCGTTGGCAGCCTATGGCTTAGTGACCATCGCGGCGCTTCAAAGCATGCTGATGGCGGCAACTGACCATTACTTACACAACCCTAAAGAATCAGGTCGACAAGCGGGGCCGCTAAGACGAGCTTGGGGCCGAATGCTTTATGCCCAACCCGCTTTAATGGCGCAAGAGCAACTACTATTTCGTTTAATTTGGGTCGCGTTTATAACGCTGACGCTCGCAGTTCTGTCGGGCGGGCTCATTTCAATGGCCACAACCGGTAAGATCATGCCGTTTGACCATAAAACCATTTTTACGCTGTTGTCTTGGGTAACGTTTGGCATACTGCTGTTAGGGCGTCACATACGCGGCTGGCGTGGTCGCATTGCCCTACGTTATACATTATTGGGTTTTGCGTTTGTGGTGCTGTCTTATAGTGGCAGCCGGTTTGTTATTGAAATGATTTTGCAAAGGTCTTGATGCACCATGGGTAAAATTTTATTTTGGGTCTTATTAATTATTGGCGGCCTTTTCTTAAGCCGCATACTTGCTCACTACGCCGCGCGTAAACGTCAAGACAACGAGCAAGCTAAGCGCACCGCGAAAGGTGCGCCCAGTATTGCTGAAGAAATGGTCGTTTGCCAACACTGCAACATTCATTTGCCCCGCTCAGAGGCAGTTTATGACCGAGAGCAAACGTGGTGCAGTAAAGCACATGCGAAGCTGGGGGTCAGAAATTAAAACGTATGATGGGCACATACATCACGCCCTCTAGAGAAGTCTTTAGGCACTCAAAAAAGAGATACATCTATGCACGTCAATGCAAAGGGGTGGGTTGAATTTGACCTTGAAACCAATCGTAGCGTTGAAAGTCAAGCCAAGTCCAACCTGCGCCTGTTCACTTGTCAACACGCGCCCTCACCACATTTTGATCAACGCCCAAACGATGTAGACATCGATCTTTTGGTGATGCACAACATTAGTTTGCCACCCGGAGAGTTTGGCGGTGGTTATGTACATCAACTGTTTGCGGGTACGCTAGACTCAACTGCCCATGCTTGGTTTGAGAACCTGAAAGGAGTTCGGGTGTCAGCACATTTTTTAATTGAGCGCGAGGGTCACATCACTCAGTTTGTATCGTGTCACGATCGCGCTTGGCATGCTGGTGTGTCAACCTTTGACGGCCGTCAAAAATGTAATGACTTTTCCATTGGAATTGAGCTGGAAGGCACTGACAATTTGCCTTATACCGAACACCAGTATGCTGCCTTGGCTTTGCTAACTGCCGCATTGAAACAGGCGTTGCCCCTTAAGTCAGTTCGGGGGCACTGCCATATTGCACCCGAACGTAAGACTGACCCTGGCACGTCGTTTGATTGGTCGCGCTACGCCCGTGAGGCCAAGTGGACACTTAATGCCTTACCATAAACGTTAGTTAAACACTCTAGATCTCAACGGCTAGTATCTTAAAAAAATTAAGAAATGAGCTTAACCGATGAATGCTGAGATGCCTCACGAACAAGCATCTCAGCGAGGTCTGCACTTAATATTTAGTGCTAAGCACCTAGCGGCTCAACAACAAGCCATTCATGCGTTTCACAAATCCAACAGGGTCTGCCAATTGTGCGCCATCAGCCAGTAAGGCTTGATCTAACAACACTTCAGACCAGTCGTTAAACTGATCGTCTTGTGCGTCTTGAATGCGTTTGACCAAAGCATGATCTGGGTTAATTTCTAACACAGGTAAAACATTTGGTGCATCTTGACCGGCTGACTTTAAAAGACGCTGCAAGTGTGGACTCATTTCGTTTTGATCAACCACCACGCAAGCAGGCGAATCAACCAAACGGTTCGACACGCGCACTTCTTTCACGCGCGCTTTGAGGCTTTCTTGCAAACGTGCCACCAAAGGTTTAAACGCTTCCGCCACTTCAGTTTGTTGCTTCTTCTCTGCTTCGTCGGCCAACTCTGCCAAGTCAAGGCCGCCCTTCGCTACTGAGTTCATTTGCTTGCCATCGAACTCACGTAGGTGAGAGAGCATCCACTCATCTACACGGTCTGAAAGCAGTAAGACTTCAATGCCTTTTTTGCGGAAAATTTCAAGGTGCGGGCTCGTATTTGCTGCGTTGTAGCTTTCGGCTGTCACGTAGTAAATTTTGTCTTGGCCTTCTTTCATGCGCGAAACGTAATCAGCCAAGCTCACAATTTGAGCATCGCTTGCAGTGTGGGTTGAGGCAAACCGCAATAGCTTAGCAATGCGCTCTAGGTTGGTTTGGTCTTCACCCGTGCCCTCTTTTAAGACAACGCCAAACTCTTTCCAAAATGTGGCGTAATCTTCTGGCTTATTTTCAGCCATATCTTCTAACAACGACAAAATGCGCTTGGTTGAACCTTCACGAATGGTGCGCACATCACGACTTTCTTGAAGAATTTCACGAGATACGTTAAGTGGCAAATCTGCCGAGTCAATAACACCTCGCACAAAACGTAAATAGCTGGGCAACAATTGCTCTACGTCGTCCATAATAAAGACGCGTTTCACGTACAGTTTGACGCCCCGCTTGGCATCGCGCTCAAACATATCAAACGGTGCTCGTTTGGGCACAAACAGTAATTGCGTGTATTCGCTACGACCCTCAACACGGTTGTGCGTCCAAGCTAATGGGTCTTCAAAGTCGTGCGAAACGTGTTTATAAAATTCTTTGTACTGCTCATCTGTAATGTCAGATTTGTTACGAGTCCATAAAGCACTGGCTTGGTTAATGGCTTCCCACTCGCCTGTGGTTTTCATTTCAGACGTTTTTTCGTCCCACTCTTCTTTAAGCATTTCGACGGGTAACGAAATATGGTCGGAGTAGCGACGCAACACTTCGCGTAACTTCCAACCACTTAAAAACTCGTCTTCATCAGCACGTAAATGCAAAACAACTTCTGTGCCACGGCTTTCTTTAGTGGTGGCGGCTATTGAGAACTCGCCCTGACCGTCTGACACCCACTGTACTGCTTGGTCGGCAGGTAAACCAGCGCGACGTGTGGTGACAGATACTTTGTCGGCAATGATAAAAGAAGAATAAAACCCCACACCAAATTGACCGATCAGCTGTGCATCTTTTTGCTTGTCACCTGTTAAACGCGAGAAAAACTCTTTGGTACCTGAGCGTGCAATGGTGCCCAAGTTTGACACCGCTTCGTCGCGAGACATACCCACGCCATTGTCTGAAATGGTAATGGTGCGTGCGGCTTTGTCAAAACCAACACGAACGTGCAAATCGGTATCACCTGACATTAAGTCAGGCTGATCAAGGGCTTCAAAACGCAACTTGTCGCAGGCGTCTGATGCGTTTGACACCAACTCACGCAAAAAGATTTCTTTGTTACTGTAGAGCGAGTGAATCATTAAATGCAGCAGTTGCTTAACCTCAGCTTGAAAACCTAGGGTTTCAGTGGGTTGGGGTGTTGCGGTTTCTGTCATGTGTGTCACCTGTAATAAATGAGGGGTGTGAATTTGATTATTATTCACATGGGGGTCGTTTGTTCGATTTCAAGGGTCAGCGATTTCGTGTCATAATAGTGCCCTAGCTCCCAAATGCCCGGGTGGTGAAATTGGTAGACGCAGGGGACTCAAAATCCCCCGCCGCAAGGCGTGCCGGTTCGATTCCGGCCCCGGGCACCAC
>CALBMZ010000281.1 GCA_937896225.1 uncultured Alcaligenaceae bacterium
TGTGATTGATTGCGGTGGTTTAACCCTCATGCCAGGTTTGATCGACTGTCATTTACACACCATGATGTTTAACTGCCTGACGTTTCATAACTACCGCGTGGCTCAATGGGAAATCACACCTGAATTACAGCAAATGTATGGCCTTTTTCATGCACAACTTTGTTTTGATATGGGTTTCACGACCCTTCGAGATCTTGGCTTAGCTTCAAGCCGAGGTTTATTAACAGGTCATCTTTGCGCCATTCGTGATGCCATTAACGCAGGTGTCGTTGAAGGGCCTCGTATGTTGATTGGGGGCTTTACAACGATTACGGGGTCTCATTTAGACCTGATTAATCCGCGTGCGATGCAGCGCTTCGGTTTCCAGACGGCTGATGGTCCCTGGGAACTTCGCAAACTTGCTCGACAAAATCTTTTGGTGGGCTGCGATGTCGTCAAAACGTGTGCAACGGGTGGCGGCGGTACTGATAAGGAAGAACCCGATATTCGTAACATGACGCAAGAAGAAATCGACGCAATTGTTGATGAAGCACATGCTTTCCACAAAATTGCAGCGGTTCACTGCTTTACGCCTAACGGCCAAAATATGGCACTTAAAGCGGGCGCAGATACGATCGAACACATGGTTTTTTCTGATCAAGAAACAGCCGATAAAATTGCTTTATCAAATGCCTACATGACCCCTACCCTGCTGCACCGTACAGACCACGCAATTGAGATGCGTCGCATGCAGGGAACGTCTATGTTTGTGATTAATAAAATGAAGTCGCTTCAGTCTAGCTGCTTTGAAACATTCCAGCGTATGCACAAAACAGGCGTCAAAATTGCTATGGGCACAGACCTCGGGTTTGACCCAGAAATGGGAACGAACGCTAAGGAATTGGCGATCTACGTCGATTTAGGTATGTCACCGATGGAAGCGATTCAGTCTGCCACGATCAATGGTGCACGTGCGGTGAAATTAGAAAGTAGCATTGGCAGTCTTGAGGTGGGTAAGTTTGCTGATCTGATTGCAATAGACGGTGATCCCATGAAAGCAATTAGCTGCCTACAAGAAAAGAAAAATATCCAACTGGTTATGAAAGAGGGGCGTGTTTTTGCAGATCGTCGCC
>CALBMZ010000282.1 GCA_937896225.1 uncultured Alcaligenaceae bacterium
GTTGCGCGCATCGAGCTAATTAACGGCATAGCCCAAATTTATCAAATAGATCGACTAAAAGAAACCGTTCGTTTAGCGGCAGGTTTAAACGAACATAAAATTCTTGAAGAAAGTGCAATCGAGCGAGCAATTAGTGTGCTACACCGATTTGGTGAAAGACTAGACAGTTTTCACCCTAGCCGAGTGCGTGCTGTGGCAACCAACACATTTAGGGTCGCGCGCAACACCAATGATTTTTTACCTCGCGCTGAAACAGCACTTGGCTTCCCTATAGAAGTTATTGCAGGCAAAGAAGAGGCTCGTTTAATTTACACTGGGGTCAATCATACTTTACCAAAAAGCGATAAAAAAAGGTTGGTCATCGATATTGGTGGGGGGTCAACCGAAGTCATTATTGGCATTGGAGACGAACCCATTAACTTGTCGTCTTTGTATATGGGTTGTGTCAGCTATAGCCGAAAATTTTTCCCTGACGGACGGGTTGATGCGCAACGTATGAGACTAGCCGAATTGGCTGCACGCCGTGAAATTGAGGTCATCACCAAACCCTTTAAACGACTTGGTTGGGCCGAGGCTTATGGTTCTTCAGGCACAGCCAAAGCTTTGTTGGCTATTTTGCAAGATGGTGGTTTGTCAAGAAACGGTATTACGGCACAGGGTTTAAGGGCTTTAAAAGAAAAAGTCATTGCACAAGGCCAAGTTAACCCAACTGAGTTGCCCGGCATTAAAGCTGACCGCACCGATGTGTTGCTAGGTGGCTTAGCCATTATGTCTGCGTTCTTTGATGAATTTGGCATTGAGACCATGCAAACAGGTGATGGTGCCTTGCGTTTAGGTGTGCTGGTAGATTTGTCGGGTCGCGAAGACTCTCACGACCGTCGTGACGAATCGGTTAAAGCGTTTATGAAACGTTACCATGTCGATAGCCGCCAAGCGTCAAGAGTTAAAAGAACCGCACTGACTCTATTTGACACATTGGTTCAACCTGATCATATAAATCAAGAACTCAGGCACTCTTTAAGTTGGGCCGCTGATTTACATGAACTGGGCATGTCTATATCTAGGGCGGGTTACCATAAGCACGGTGCTTATATTTTGAATCATGCCGATATGCCAGGTTTTTCAAAAGTAGATCAAGCTTTATTAGCGACCTTAGTCGTGGCGCACACCAGCAAACTAACCAGGGTTCAGTCGAATATCCAAAACCTTAATCAATGGTACGCCATCTTGGCATTACGATTAGCAGTTTTGTTATGCCGCCGGCGCGAAGAACTGACACGACTGGCCTTGCATATTAAAGCGAATAAATTGTCCATTACTGCGACCATTGATCAAAAATGGTTGGCAAACCACCCTTTGAGCAATTTTTCTTTGCGTGCTGAGGAGTCAGAGTGGGCAAAAATTGGGTTTGATTTTTCGTTGGTCAGTGTTTGAAACATCGATTATTTAATATTGAGTATTTAGCATGTATGCCCTATGCGCTCAATACCTCATG
>CALBMZ010000283.1 GCA_937896225.1 uncultured Alcaligenaceae bacterium
TAGTAAGATTTTCCTAAAGGTACAAACGATAGAGATATTATTGTGAAAAATCAAACATAAGATACTTTTTAATTATATTTTGCATATCTCTTCGTTTTATTTCCAAACCCTCATCGTTTTAGTTACAGTGTATGTACTGACTTGGTTTTGTAATTCGATATGAATTGCTTCTTTAAGTCTATTCTGTTTACCCATCTGAAAAAGAGAGGATGTGCTATGAAGTCAAAACTCATTATGACTGCGGTGGCGTCACTATTTTGTGTAAGTGCTATCGCAGAGACTCTATCTGTGGTCGGAAGCTGGTCAAGCCTACCCCTTTACAAGGAATATGAAAAGCCATATTGGACCGAAGTATTACCTAAGGCTGCGAATGGTGACATACAAGTTACGATGACCACGCACAACCAGATGGGCACAGCAGTTGGCGATGTTTTTCGTCTCTTGGGTGATGGCGTTTATGACGTAGGTATGACAGTAAGTGATTATGCTGTAGCTGATGCCCCCGAACTAGAAGGCTTAGATGTGCCACTCGTGGCATTGACAGCTGACCAAGCCCGCGCGATGGTCAATGCAGCGCGACCAATGATCGATGAAATTTTCCGTGATCGGTTTAACAGTCATGTTCTGGCGATCGCTCCTTACCCACCTCAAGTTGTGTTTTGCAACGCAGTGGTCAAAAATTTAAATGACCTCAAAGGCAAAAAAATCAGAGCTTCAGGCAGAATGACCGCCAAGTTCTTAGAAGCGCTGGGTGCCGAAGGCGTAAATGTAGCGTTTTCTGAAGTGCCCGGTGCCTTACAAAAGGGTGTTGTAGATTGTGCAGTAACCGGCGCAGGGTCTGGTTATTCAGCAGGCTGGTGGGAAGTCTCAACACACTTGCTGGCTATTCCACTCGGCGGCTGGGATCCAGTGGTAACGGCAATTAACCTCACTAAATGGAAGAGCTTGACCGAGGCTCAGCGCACTCTCATTACACAGACCATCAAGAAAAATTTTGAAGATCCAGCTTGGGCTGCTGCTCAATCTGCTCTGCAAAATGATATTGCATGCTTGACAGGCAAAGGCGTATGTCCAGTCGGTGAAGTTAGAAATATGACTTTGGTTGAAGTGTCTGATGCAGACTTTAATCGTGCCAAAACGGTTCTAGTCGAACAAGTGTTACCAGATTGGTCAGCACGTGCTGGCGGTAACTGGGGACAGCGTTGGAGTGATACGGTAGGTAAAGTTGTCGGTGTGAAGATCCAGTAATTAGATACTCGTCACATGCCCTTTATTGACCGCTTACTAGGCATTTGTCATGCGATCAATCGCGTGACACTCGTTGGCCTAGGTATATTACTTTGGGGAGGGGTGATGATCGTTTTGCTCGACATCACCCTACGCTTATTTGGCTCCTCTTTAGGTGGTACCGATGAAATCAGCGGATACCTCATGGCTATTCTGACCGCTTGGGGTATGGGTTACACCCTAACTGCCTTAGGCCATATTCGCATCGAAGCTTTACGTGATCGTTGCGGAACAAATTTAAAGTTAGCATTTGATGTACTTGCCATCGCGAGCGTTGCAGTCGTCATTACGCTCATTGTTTTAAAAGGCTGGCCTGTCGTTGAAAGGTCGATCCTAAATCATTCACGTGCCAATACACCACTCGAGACAATGTTATGGACAGTGCAGTTGCCATGGTTCCTAGGCTGGATATGGTTTGCTATCGTGGCCTGGGTTCAATTTTTGGCTGCTTTGGTATTTATCGCACAGGGCAAAACTAATCGCGCACTAGATTTAATTGGCATGTCAAATGAAGGGCAAATTGAACGATGATGACTTATCTCATCGTGGGTTTGCTGGGCGCGCTGGCCTTGACCATTCCAGTTGGTATAGTCCTGTTTTTGTTGGGCTTTGGTGTAGACTATTTTTACAGTGCCTTTCCGCTCATAAAAGCATTGGGGCGCATGGTCTGGTCAACCTCGAACTCATCCTCACTCATTGCCATCCCATTTTTTGTGCTGCTAGGCGAGATTCTGGTTCGTTCGGGCATTGCTCATTCAACCTATAGTGCACTAGATCGCTGGGTATCATGGCTACCAGGCGGGTTGGTACACGCCAACATTGCAACAGCAACCATGTTCTCAGCCACATCTGGTTCCTCAGTGGCTACCGCTGCCAGTGTGAGCACTGTGGCGATGCCACAGGCCAAGGCCTTAGGCTATGACCCCAGACTATTCTCTGGTGCAATTGCTGCTGGGGGCACATTGGGTATCATGATCCCACCTTCTATTAACCTGATTGTGTATGGATTTTTGACTCAAAGTTCAATTCCTCAGCTGTTTTTAGCTGGATTAGTACCAGGCATCTTGTTAGCGTTAGGTTTTATGCTGGTAACAGTCGTGGTGTGTGTCATAAAACCCAGCCTCGGTGGTCAACGCCGTCATTTCACCTGGGGTGAACGACTCCGTTCGCTCAAAGATCTTTTACCAATTTTGCTCTTATTTGCAGCAATTATTGGCTCGATTTATTACGGTATTGCCACACCAACTGAAGCTGCGGCTGTGGGTGTGGGTGGCTCTGTTTTGATTGCTTGGTCGTTTGGTCAATTCACGTGGAATATGGTTACCCAAAGCGTGGTGGGCACCGTGAAAATTACTTCTATGATTATGCTGATCATAATCGGCGCCTCATTCTTAAATTTCACACTCGCATCAGCTGGCTTGGGTGGCAAGTTAGACGCGTTCTTAACTGGTATGGGCTTGACCCCTTTAATGACCTTGCTCGTGATTGTCCTCATGTATGTCATTTTGGGCATGTTTATTGAGACGCTATCTCTGATGGTAGTGACCATACCCATTGTGGTTCCCTTGATTGCCCAACTCGGATTTAACGTCGTTTGGTTCGGAATCCTGATGATTGTATTAGTTGAAATGGCACTTATCACACCGCCGGTTGGTTTAAATCTCTATGTGGTCCAAAGCGCCCGAGGCGAAGGACGCATTGGGGAAGTGATGCTAGGGGCTATTCCTTATGTGCTCATTATGTTTGTGATGGTGGGATTGTTGATTGCTTTTCCACAGCTGGCACTTTGGTTGCCAGCCTCTTTGAAGTGACGCGTCATCGCCTAAATCTTTTAACCCAATTTTTTTCGTAGGTTGTCATGAAATTCACTGTTTTTGAGAAAACGATAGACTTATCATTAAGCACCTTGACCGTTGCTGGCTGGACGGGTCGTAATCGTGAAGCGGTCCAGCATCATATTGATGAACTCAAAGCCATTGGCGTTCCTGCCCCGTCTACGTACCCACTTTTCTATCGAGTCAGCCCTGAATTGGCATCACTCGGTGTAGAACAATATTTTTTAGGCGAACAATCCTCTGGTGAAGTCGAGCCACTATTGGTCTTTGATGGGCAAAAATTTTATTTAGGTACTGGCTCCGATCACACTGATCGGGGTTGGGAAACCGTTTCTGTTGCAGCATCCAAGCAACTTTGCCCTAAACCATTGGCTAGTGCATTGTGGCCACTTGAGGATGTGCAAGAGCATTTGGATCAATTAAAACTGCGTTCTTGGGTTCGCAATGAGCCAGAGCAGCCATGGCAGTTATATCAAGATGGAACGCTAGTTCAAATTCTGCCACTTATGGCGTTGTGGCAGGCATCAGGCATGGCTGACCAGCATCAAGCTGGTACCTTATCGATTATGTTGTGTGGAACGGTGCCAACGATAAGTAAAATTCAACCTTATCGCTATTTCAAGTTTGAACTGCATGATCCCGTGCTAAATAGGCACATTAGTCACATGTATCAAAGTCACTACATGCCTATTGCAGCCTGAGACCTTTATTAAAACGTGGCGAGTTCGGCATTTCTTCGATCAGTTATCAACATGTAACCTGGTGCGTGTGTCATACAAAACGCTGGGCGACTGGCCATTAAAACCGATTGAGGGGTGACACCGCACGCCCAAAATACAGGTATTTCGCCATCATTAACTTGCACAGGATCTCCGTAGTCTGGCTTGGATAAATCATCAATGCCTATCTGGGTTGGGTCACCAATGTGAACGGGCGCACCGTGAACAAAGGGAAAACGTGACGTGACTTGTATTGCCCGAATAGCATCAGCAGACATAAACGGACGCATCGTCACAACCAGTTTTCCATGAAATGGTCCTGCAGCCTGGGTAGGCACATTGGTGCGATACATCGGCACATTACACCCTTGTCTAATATGACGAATTTCCAGGCCTTGCTCGAGCAGGGCTTCTTCAAAAGAAAATGAACAACCCAAAGCGAAACTCACTAAATCATCTCGCCAGTACTCACTGATATCAGTCGTCTCTAAGGTCATTTCGCCGTTGTGCCAAATACGATAGCGAGGTACATCAGTCGCAATATCTAAGTTCAAGCCCAAACCAGGAATATGACGCTCGCCTGGCGAACTTACCCCGAGCAAGGGACAAGGTTTGGGATTACGTTGACAAAAAAGCAGAAAGTCCATAGCTTGTGAAGCTGGCAAAATCACCAGATTAGCTTGCACAAAACCATATGCAAGCCCAGCCGTAGGCTGGTTGAGCTCGCCACTACGAGCACTTAGTCGGAGTTTCTCAGATTCAAGCATGTGCGTTTCCTAGTTCAGGTAAAAAAAGAAATCGGTTAAGTTTTTTGGCGTTGTGGCAAACCTTTGTGCTAAGTCAGCAAACGCCCAGACCTTACAGTAGCTATTCAAGGGCTTGACATGACCACGGATAAGGAAAGCATCTGCAAAGGTCATCATATATGTCAATTGTAGCGAATGGGACACGTTTGCAGGGTAAATCCATTCACTATTATTCGCCTGCAGGCCCCCTCTGTCACAATAGTTGTTCGGTCTTTTAGAGTCGAGCTAGCATCGTGGTGCGTCTTACTGTCGGTAGTTGTCAGTCACTAAATATGCATACCTTTAGCGGTTATTTGATGATCGTAGCAATCTGACTTTGAAAACCAGCATAGCGGTTGTACGAGCGTTGGGTGTTGACATGACCTTTGAGACCCATGCCGGGAGCTGATCGCGGTGCTGCTAACATTGCTTAACGTAATAGTTTTTTTTCAGGGCATTACTTTACGAACGATGTCGGCTTTAAATAAAGTGCTGAGCAGTTGTTGTAGATATCGGTTTGACTACTCAGTCGAAAATTTATCAGCATTAAAAACCGCTTCATTTCGTGACTGACCAAAAAGAATTTCTATTAGCGGGGCCAATCACAATACCCTTCACATTAGATCTTGCGCCTAATACTTCAATTTCTTGAAACATGATGACAAAGGGCGAGTTTTGTTGGTGTGCTGTTTGTAAATCAAGGTAGATTTGCTTGCGCCTATCGCTGTCGCGCTCAAGAACCGCCTCACCCACTGTTTTGGTCATATCAGGTATAGACCAACTGTTTCGCCATGCCAAGGGCTTAACGGTCGCTTGATCAGCGTTATCGAGGTTGCTGGCAAACGCAACAGCATTGCTATGTGGATCTTGATAATCTTCAACCCAACGCCCGAAAAAAATATCGTGCTGACGTGCTCTGTATTTTGTCAGGGCCTGCTTACCATTAGATGGCAAGATCTCTAGCGTGATACCCGCTAATGCCATGGTTTGCTGAATCGCTTGCGCCATAGTTTTCACCTCAGGCGTATTGCTCGTATCCATTGTCACGTTAAAGCCATCTGGCAAGCCTGCCTCAGCTAAAAGCGTTTTGGCTTTTGCAACATTTAAATAAAACGGTGTTTCAGTCAAAGCGCCGAAGGTGCCATGGGGTAAAAAGGCTTGATGAACGCTGACTTTTCCTTCTTTAATCGTAGCAGCAATTTTTACGTAATCGATTAAGTACTTCATCGCCTGACGCACTTGTGGTTTAGCTAAATGGGGGTTTTTTTGATTCAAACCTAAATAATAAATAGCCCCTTTAGGCCCGTTGGCGAACGTTATTTCAGGGTTTTTATCGAGCGCAGCAATATGCTCAGACGTTAAATTTCGTGCAATATCAATGTCAGCTTTTTCTAATAACAATCTCTGCGTAGCGGGTTCTGGAATATGACTATAAATAATTCGAGCCAAGGTCGGTTTCGGTCCAGTGTAGTGACTATTTCGATCTAGTACGACAGTCTCATTGGCACGCCATTCATTTATCTTAAATGGCCCTGAGCCCGCATATTGAGTCTTGAGCCAGTTGTGCCCAAAGTCACCCTCTTGCTCATGGCTTGACACAAGCTTTTTGTCTACCACTGCACCGAAAGATGCGGTCAAAGAGTGAAGTAGAATCTGGGGGTTATATGGTTTGTCCATCTCAAGCTCGAAGGTCAGCGCTCCAGTTTGGCGAATCTTTTGATCTACGTTTTGAGACGTCAACCCAAATTGAGCCAAAATGAAAGCGGGTGACTTATCAAGTTTGACAACACGGCTCAGGGAGTAGACTGCGTCTGCTGCCGTAATCGGATTGCCACTCGCAAATTTCAAATCAGGGCGGATGGTAAAAGAAAAGGTCTTGCCGTCAGGTGATACTGTCCAGCTTTGAGCAATCACACCAAATATTTCATTTTCATTTTTAAGGTCGTAATCAACCAAATTTTGGTAGCTATTGCTTAAAACTTCTTCAGTAGTAAACTCAAATGACTCAGCTGGATCGAGAGTGATCATATTATCAAAAGTCCAAGCAACAACCAAAGTGTCGGAAGGTGTCTTGGCGAATACTTGGGGTGACCCACTCATACAGATAGTGAAAGCTATCGCAACAAGCCCAAAGGCAGCACGAGTCATGTCGAATTCCTAAAAATCATCACTAGTTAATAATAAAAAAATAATCGCACATCATCCTTGCACAACTAATCTGCCAGATTAGGTAACATTTTATTGCGCAAAGACGAGGCTGAAAATAACCGTAAATTTATACATCGGTGCTGTAATTGTCAACAAGGATGTCCGTTCTTTTCATGTTGCCTGTTTTAAATAAATAGATTCGTTGACGTGCTTTTTTGGTAGGTTAAGCCAGACTTTATTAACCCAGCAAAAATAGCGCTTAATATTCACAGCATGCGTTCGCACAATACACAAGTGGTGATTGATCGCTGATCGCACAGTGCTTCTATGCCCGACTAAAATTGAAGGTGCACGTGCATATATGTATTTCTACCCTGCGCAAAAACGGTCATGGGTGAGTACCGGCGGGTGCATGGGTTGGTCCATCCCCCCTATAAGGTTTGTGTGAGCGCGACGTGATAATGATGCAAGAAGGTTGACCTCAAAGCCACAACAATGTTTACTGCTAACAAAATCAAAATGGCATACAGAATGGCATGCAAAAAAAATGACGCTTTCAATTTATGTGTTTTCAAGTTAAGAAAATTGAGTTCTAACTATCCTCACCCACCAAAACTAAACTTCGAGTGTCCCCACCACTGGCACGCTCATGACCAAGAAAAAACCTCTTGACTATCATTTTGAGCTCGTGACTCGTCGCTTGAATGCTTAATCAACAAGTTGCCCAAAGATCACGCCACCGAGGGCGCGCGCGATGAAGCCAATTGCGAAGGTGGCATACGACAAAAGAATAGAAATATATGGGTTATGGCTACGGAATAGATCTGGCTGAATACAACCCAGAGACGACCCCGTATAGAAAGAATTCGTACCATTCGATTATTGCGCCAATTAAGGCGGAGTTCTCAACCGTCTTTAACTCTTTATTAGTCTTTTTCATCTGCAGTTTGTAGTTTATATGCTATAAAAATTACCTTACAGGTCTGGGCGCTGAGTCAATTATCCCAAGCGGTGATTTTTTGGCTGTGGCTCAGGCTAGACGTGTGACATTAATCTCGAGAGAAACGTTGAATGAATCCACAAGTACGGAGGTGAGCCATCATGTTGCAGACAGTTGACAGTTTGGACATTCAAATTTTGGTAGATAACACCACCGACATGCTGTCTTCTACACCGGCTGGTGTCAAGAGCGAAGCCACTGGGCTTTTCGAGAGAGGCGGCAGGATGATGGGTGGTTTGTGTTTGTGTTGTGCCGCTCATGGTTTGTCTTGCCTAATTACGGTAGCAAAGGGGGGGCTCAGACGAACCATATTGTTTGATACGGGGCCAGAAGAATACGTTTTTGAGCGTAACGTCAGTCGACTTGGCGCTGATTTGAGTCAAGTTGACGGCATTGTGCTGTCGCATGGGCATTGGGATCATGCCGGGGCGTTGCTGTTGGCGCTAAATTTGATTCACAAGAGAAAAGGGCATGGTGAGATTCCGTTCTACGGCCATCCAGACATGTTTCACAGACGCGCGATTTCGTTGCCAGGGGGTCTTTATCGTGAAATGGTTGATGTGCCGACACCGAGTGAGTTAACCGCGTTTGGTGCTCAGGTTCATCTGAGTCGAGAGGCGATTACCATTGGTGATGGTTTGTTGATGGTAAGTGGCGAGATTCCACGCGTGACCCCTTACGAGAAAGGGCTTCCCGGACAGGTTCGTCAAATGAGTGATGGTCAGTGGGAGCCAGACGAGCTGCTAATCGATGAACGCTGGCTTGGTGTGAATATCAAAGACAAGGGACTGGTAATTTTTTCAGCCTGCTCGCATGCCGGTGTGGTGAACGTGTTGACGGATGCCAAACAGCGCTTTCCGGCGATTCCTATTCACGCAGTTTTTGGCGGATTTCATTTGTCAGGACCGAACGAATCGATTATCGGTGAGACCGTTCAAGGGCTCAAGGGCTTCGATCTTAAACTCATCGGTGCAGGTCATTGCACGGGTTGGCGCGGAATTTCTGCGCTGAGCAACGCGTTTGGCGATCAAGTGCTGGCCCCTACTGCTGTCGGAAAAAAGTACCACTTCTAGAGCGTGATTGGATTGGCTTTGTGATCAAAGCGTTAGCGGTTGGCCGTTGTAATTGAATAAGCCTCCTGTATTCTCCAACGTGAGTGCTTGCGACTGTGCTGTCAAGCCAGCGCTTTGCTTCGTGCTGCATATGATTGGTCAGATGCGAAAAAATGAAGAATAACCACGCACAGTGAATGGTGCGCATTTATCGCTTATTAAGAAAGCATACAAAATGTTCATTGCCGCTGCACTAATTAATGGGAGTTAGCATGTAACACTTCAAAGACGGTAATCTTCACAATATTCGGCTGGCGAATTTATGAGTACACAGCCATCTTTACTGACGCTTAAGCTCATTACACGCTGCAACGGTACTTTTACCATTTGCACTGATTGTATGTGTGTAACAACTATCCATAATGTCGTTGCCCACCATATCAAATACCCGCGTGCCGTCAGAATTACTGGTCACACCACTTTTCATATTTGATCGAAAAGCACCGACAAAATTGTCTTTTAAACCGTTCTTTGAAATACGATAACCCGAAAAGTTTTGCCCTTCTTGCTTGTCGATCACAAATGTAAACTCGGTTTTAACGAATCGAATTTTGTTAGGGTCTTTCGTATTGTGATGTGGGTCAACACCCAATATTGCCGCATGAGTTACTCCAACCCAAGTACCTACTACGTTAGTCGCTTGAACTGTTACAGCAGAAATAGAGAGACCAATTGTTGCAAACAAAATAGCCACCGAAATGATAGGCAAATCGTCATGAAATACAGCGAGTCGGTAATCATGTTTGAAATTTGCTATTTCGTGTTGTAGTAAGATTTTCCTAAAGGTGCAAACGATAGAGATATGATTGAAAATGAATTTCAAAAGCATCCTCTATTAAGAAAACAGAATCGGTAGTTGTCATAAAAGTTCGGACATCTATTGTGACAGAGGGGGGGCAACAAGTCTCCTCGATACCGAGGTCGATTCATCCTTGACCTATAGGGTCCACTTTACTTACGAAGTAAAGACATTTTTTTGGAGTCAGTCTCATGAATTTAAAAAATATTTTTGCAATCACATCTTTAGCCTGTACCTCTACCTTGGCATTTGGAAGTGACATCGCAGAAAGTGCTCCTAACTGCTCAACAGCACAATTGGTTGTACCTTGGAGCAAAGGGGGCGAAACCGATATTGTATTTCGCACCTTTTCTGACTCGATCAATTCAACGGGTATCAAACCACAATTAGAAGTTATTAATATAGTCGGGCAAGGTAGTGTTGTTGGTACAACGCAAGTTAAAAACGCTAAGCCAGACGGTTGCACACTCATTGCTATTCATGAAAACATAATTACCAGTGACTTAGCGGGTCGCGCAGATTTTTCTTATGAGGCCTTTGCACCTATCGCGTTAGTCAGTTACACACCTTCAATTATCGGTGCATCACCTAAAGCGCCGTTTAAATCACTTAAAGAAATGATCGATCTTGCCAAGCAAAAACCTGAGTCAATTACGGTTGGTATCACGCGTGGTTCACGGAGCCATTTCTTTTTTCTGCTGGTCGAAGATGCGGCTGACGTTAAGTTTCGTTATGTTGAGTTCGAAGGGTCTAATCTACGCAATACCGCCCTCTTAGATAACAAAATCATGTTGGGTGAAACCCATCTCATTACAACCATGAAGTCGATACAAGATGGTTCACTTATGGCACTCGGTATTGCCACTGGGGCCCGTGACGCTTTGGTTAAATATGTTCCCACCTTAATAGAACAGGGCATGAATATTATTTATGGTTCACCCAAAGGCGTCGCAGCCCCTAAAGGTACTTCAGTAAACGTGATTGAGTTTTGGCAAAACGCTTTTGCCAAAGCAGCTAAAGACCCGTTACTTGTGAAAGCCTTAGAAGAAAAAGGGTCTGTAGTTTTAAGTAAAGGCTCGGTTGAGTACACCGTTTTTCTAAAAGACTCATTTGAAAAACACAAAACTATAGCCATTCAAACTGACATGTTTAAAAAAAAAATAGCACTTGGACTAAATATGGTTTTTGGAGGTTTTGCAAGTAGGCTGCAGATCAGTTGGACCTGTGGATTCAAGTGCCAAGTGCAATATTAATTAATGGGTGAGACCTAGTCAGTGGCCTGATCATTATGCGCTGATGAGTCCGTCGAACTTGCATCGCTCGGATGACTATCGCTGATGCTTGTTCTTTGAGAAGGAAAACATAGCTTTTCGCCATCCCATTGCTTTTCTCACAAACAGCGGCCTGTTGGATCAATAATGCACTTTCACAGGGTTTTTCTTAAATTTAGGTTTGATCAGACTAAAGCGCACAGGTGCGAAACCCAGCGATAATGTCATTACGCTCTGGCGGGAAAAAATTACGCGTATTGTTGTTTAAGTAACGACTGCGCGTGGCCCAAGAGCCGCCGCGAAGCACCATGCGCCCGTCGGCAAACCAAGGTTCGGAGTACTCGGCATAGAGGTCAGCGTTAAAGCCAGGATAGGGTTTGAATAGGCTTGAGGTCCATTGCCAAACATTTCCTAGCATTTGACGGCAACCCAGGGCGCTGTCACCTTCTGGGTAAGCGACCACATCGACGCAACCGACTCGATAACCATCGGTGTTAGCCATTAATACACCTTTGGGTTCATTGCCCCATGGGTATAAAGTTTTGTGCGGGCTGAGTGTCTGCCCCACGGCTTGGCGGCTTGCAGCCACCTCCCATTCGAGTTCACTCGGTAAACGACGACCTGCCCATTGGCAATATGCTTGGGCTTCGTGTTGGCTGACATAGCTAACGGGCGCATGGGGAGGCAAAGATTGCCAGCGGTCAAAGACACGGACTTGCCAACTGGCACCATCATGGCGCCAGTAACGTGGTGCGCTAAGCGCTTGAGTGTCGCGCCAGGCCCAACCAGCGGGTGACCAATAGGTGGGGTTTTCGTAACCACCGGCCTCTACAAAACGCGCATATGCGGCGTTGGTAATCGGAGCGACATCAATGGTGAATGGGTCAAAAGCTTGGGTGAAAGAGGGTTTTTCATTGTCAAACCGAAAGCCAACGGTCTCATCTGCACCGAGCGTGTGTTCGCCGCCAGGAACAAACACTTCGCCATCCAGAGCGCCCACGTCCAGAGAGGCCAAACCACTGGCTGGTGGTGCGATCATGGGCATTGGATCAGCTACAGTTTGACGGGTATAGGCAAAAGCCTCGCCATGCATATCTTCATGAAACGTGGCCAGCTGCCAAACGTAACTGGTGGCTGAATCGGTTAAACCCTCTGGCAACTGGCTAACCATGGCGTCGCGAACCGTGCGCAAGTAGCCAAACGTATCGTCCATGCTGGGTAAGTCAAGCGTCCAACGTTTATCGTGAGCCACACCCATTGAGTCGTAGAGCGCTTGGGCATTGGGGACTTGATAGTTCGGCAAGCCATAGAACTTGTGAAGCACAAAATAATCATGAAAAAAACCGACATGGCCGATCTCCCACTGAGGGGGGTTTACGGTGCTAAGCTTAGGTCCTAAGTGGCGTTCAACTGGCAAATCCTGTGTGAGTTCAAGTGTGCGTTGTCGGGCATTGTCAAGCATGGCAATCAGCATCTCGGAGGTCAGGCGATGAGTGGGTGGTGTGGATATCATTGTGCTCTCCTGCACGGTGATTGGTCATGAAAATTGCTTTGGTGACACCAGCGCCTCCGCGCTCGCGTGCTGGTAACCGTGCGACCGCCGCGCGGTGGTCGAGATTGTTGCGGGCGGCTGGTCATCAGGTCAATGTGCTCGAACAATGGGGCGCTGACGACCGACCGTATGATTTGATGATTGCCCTGCATGCTTGGCGCAGTGCAAGCAGTATCGCTGCGTTTGCAAAGCGCTTTCCTGATCGAGCCTTGATTGTGGTGCTCACGGGTACTGATATTTATCGTTTTCAGCACAGTCGCCCTGACGTCACGCTTGCGAGCTTGTATCTTGCCAGCGCATTGATTGGGTTGCATGATCATGTGGCTCATGACATCCCCGCCGAATTTCACGCCATTTTGCACACCGTTCATCAATCGGCACTGCCTTTGCCCAAAAGTTACCCCCGGCCTTCGGTTCGAGCGGTCACGATATGTGTGGTGGGGCACTTGCGTGAAGAGAAAGACAGTTTGCGCACCGCCGAAGCAGCGCGGTTGTTGCCGACAGCATCGCGCATACGGATTATTCAAGCTGGGCGTGCGCAGACCCCGGATTGGGCGCTTGCCGCACAAGCACAGATGCAAGATAACATGCGTTACAGTTGGTTGGGTGAGGTCTCGCAAAAAGTGATTCGTCGTTTGTACGCCCAAAGCCATGCCATAGTGATCAGCTCGGTGATGGAAGGTGGTGCCAACGTCGTTTCTGAGGCTTGCGTGGCGGGCCTGCCTATCATTGCCAGCGATATTGCGGGCAACACTGGGTTGCTCGGGCAAGACTATCCCGGTCTTTTCCCAGCCGGCGATTCGGCTGCCTTGGCGATGTTGATGGCAAGGTTTGAGTCTGACTTGGCATTTCGAGCCGCGTTGACCGATAGGTGTCGGGCACTGGGGCTGCGCCACACGCCAGAGGCTGAGCAAGCGGCATTGTTGGCAGTGATCCAAGGGCTTAACCTTTGAGCGAAATCGATTCCAGAGCGTCGCCCTGTGGGTGGATGGCGCCAATGATGCACGTGCGCGAGTAACCGAGCGCGATGAGTTCGCGCACACAAGCATCGGCTTGGTCGGCAGGGATACTGGCCAACAAGCCGCCCGCGGTTTGTGGGTCAAATATCAATGGGTAACGGGGATGGTTAATCGTGGCTTGAGGGTTGCGAATCGCTCGGCGTAAACGCACGTTGGCAGGTTGTAAAGAACTCAAGATGCCAGCTGCCACGGTCTCTTCGGCCCCAGCTAAGACCGGTAGTGCGGACAGATAGATGGTGGCGTCCACTTCAGAGGGGCGTGTCATTTCGACCAAGTGCCCCAGCAACCCAAAACCGGTCAAATCGGTGCAAGCGGTGACCCTGAACCGACGCAGGCATTCGGCCGCCAAGCGATTGGAGTGGCGCATTGATTGCAAGGCATCATCAATCCAGTGCCCCTTGGCTTGCAGACGCGCGTGAGCAGCAAACAATGTGCCTGTGCCAATGGGCTTTGTCAGGATTAAGACATCACCAGAGCGCATGCCCCCTTTACGCATGATTTTGTCTGGCCGATCGTCAATTAAGCCGTTGATGGCAAAGCCCAGCGCAAGTTCTTGGCCCTCGCCAGTATGTCCCCCGACAAGCGCACAGTTGGCGTCGTTAAGTTTCTCTAAAGCACCCGACATCATCTGAAACAGGGTGTCTTCGACTTTGGATTCTAGGCCTTGTGGGACAGTGGCGATAGCAGTTGCTGATTGCGCTTCGGCACCCATGGCAAAGATATCGCCTAGCGCATGGTTGGCGGCGATTTGACCAAAGATGTACGGGTCATCAATGAACGAGCGAAAGAAGTCAACAGAGTGCACCATGGCTTTGCCAGGGGGTACGCGGACGACCGCGGCATCATCGGGTGCGTGTAAGCCGATCACCACATCGTTGCGCTCGACTGGGCGTAGCGCGCCCAGTGCCCGAGACAGCGTTGAGGCACCGACTTTTGCGCCACAGCCGCCACAGCGCATGGCGATTGCTGAAATGGCCTGTTGGGCTTCTTCGCCGGCCAACGCGACCGTTGAGCGGGGCAATGCGTTTGCCTTGTCTTGCATGGCGGGTAAGTCATTGAACTTGGCCATAAACCGCTGGTCGATGTGATCTTTCCAGCGCCACAGCCAGGCGCCTGCTGTGGAAAAAACACCACGCGAAGCCACGGCATATTGGTCGCCAGTGCTGATCAGCGCCAGCCAGTGGCGCTGCGGGTGGTAGTCGCGCAGCGGCTTGCCTTCAAGCGACAGGCGCAGGTTGCGCGTCAAAGGAGGACCTTGTCGCACAGCAAAGACGCCCGCTTTTTCGCGTGGGTGGTTGATCATGGTGGCAATGTCACCAGCTGCAAAAATATCAGGATCGGTGACTGTTTGCAGCGTGTCAGTGACTTCAATAAACCCGTCGGCATCGAGCGCCAGACCGGTGTCTTTGAGCCAATTCGCGCCGCCAGCGCGGGTCACCCAAATGACTTCATCGGCCAAATGGTGCTTGCCATTGATGGTTGTTAAACCTTTGTCGTCCACGGCTGCAACGGCGGCATTGACATGCAGGGTCACACCACGGGACTGAAGCGTGCGCTTAAAGCGCTGCTGTACCGAGTGGTTGTGGGTTGGCAGTATGCTTGCCCCTCGGGTGAATAAACTGAATGCCAGTGCATTAGGGTCTTGGCCAAGAAGGTTTAATTCCTGGCGTAAGCGGTGTTGCATGGCTAGCAGCAGTTCGACCCCTCCTGCGCCACCACCCACCACGGCAATGTGCATTGGTCCAGGTCGGGTCTGTACCCGCGTCAATAGCGCCAGCCACCGCTCGTTGAATTGACGGATGGGTTTAACGGCGACAGCTCGCGTGCCCTGAACGCCTGCGTCGGTAAGCTTGGGGGTTGAGCCAATGTTGATAGAAAGCCGGTCGTAGCGCACGGCCGGACGATCACTGCAGAGGACCTCGTGGGCGTGGCGATCAATCCCCACGACTTCGCTACGAAAAAAACGTGCACCGGCAAACTCCGCCAAGCGGCGCAAATCAATGTGTACCTCGTCGTAGGTGTAATGACCTGCAACATAGCCTGGCAACATGCCAGAGTAGGGCGTATGCGTGTCACGGCAAACCACGGTCAGACGCACGCCTGGCATGGGATTCATCGCAAAATTTCGAAGTACACCTACATGGGTGTGACCGCCACCGACCAGCACGATGTCGCGCAAGATCGGCTGCGTGATTTGTTTCATGACATTCCCTTAGGTAACCCGACTGCAGACGCGCAGCAGCGACATAATGCCACACGGGTTATGGTGTATTTTTTGAATAAAGACTGCGGCGTGAGAGTGGCGCTTGATTCGCTTGACAGAATCCTCGTTAAACTAACACCAGTAGCTGCGTCAGAATCAAAGTCAAACACCAAGCGGTCATGACAATGATCAAACGTGGGTTGCGGGTGGGTATGCAAAGAGGGGATTGACATCAAGTGCGACGGTCTCCAAGCCAATGGTATCTGGTTAATTTGGTCAACAACTGATTTTAAGTATACCCATGAAAATCGCACCATAACCCTGCGTTTTCATCGTGTGTTGAAGCGCTGAATCTGTAGATCAACGATGATTAATGCGTTTCAGATCAATTCTGCGATTGATCGTGACGTGATAAGTGTGACGTTCTCCGCGATAAAACGCGGAGGACTCATATTTGAACGGTTGGCTTCAAATTATTATCGTACAAATGAAAGACGGGCCGTTACGCTGCTGCTGTTGCCTGTTGATGGCACATGTGTTTAGCAGGCCTCCAGACTGTCTTTTTCAGTGCGTGAGAATGTCTCAGAACCATCTGAGTCAATGTAGACGCCGTTCAATTTGTCAGCCATGAAAGCACCCGCAATGGGTTTCTTGTAGAACTTTGACATAAGATACCCAGCAAAGTTTCGCTCCTGTTCTTTTTCAATGACCAAGGTGAATTTGGTGCTGAAAAATTTGACATCATTACTGTCGGATTGGCCATGGTGCAAAGTTTGGCCGAAGACAGCCGTGTTGGATTAGCCCGTTCATGTAGCCAGGAATGATCATGTTTGTTTTTCTTTGACAGAGCGTTAGAGCACTTGCGCCAACCCTATAGAGCCACGGTGTTATGAACTAACCAATGCTGAACGTGCTGAAAAAGTGTTTCAGTTGGGTGGTTTAAGCAGCGGTGTCTTAATCAATCAAGCCGTTGGGTCAGTGCATTACGGATGAATTGTTTTTCGTAATGGCGATTGCGCCTGTTTTTTTTGGCCGATGCCCGTTGCTGATGGCGCTTGTCGACAACAATTCTATCCAAGGCGTTTAGATCATCAAGTGCTTGTATGTCTCTTGGCGAATTGCGACGCGTCATGTCGGTTGTCTAAGTGGTGATTATTGTGGTTTGAGGCTTCTAAATTTGTTAGCCTATTATGCCAAACAATTTTGTTAAATACGCGACTATCTGACGCAACTCTGATGTTTTGTCTTTCTCATGAAAACTCGCTTCGAAACGCCCGAGAAAATCCACCAGCAGATTTGGAAAGAGCGCGGACGGGCCAAGCTTACGGCAGATACGTGGGTGTGGTTTAAGCCCTGAGAACTGTGTGCGTTATTACACATAGCGTGAGTGAGCGTGGGATAATTAGTTGCTTGTTGTGAATCAGATGTCAAAGGATTAAACCGTGGAACGTTTGAGTGTGGATCAGTTGGCTGCGCCCGAGGCTCAGGCAAGTATTGCGCTTTCAAAGCACTTGGAGCGAGAATTACGCTCGGATCACGCTGGTGAAACTGGTGCAGTCAGCATTTATGAGGGCATTGTGGCGGTTTCGAAATGGCGAAACAACCCCGAATTGGTCCGTTTTGCACAAGAGCATGGCAAAACCGAAGCCGAGCACCTAAAGCTGCTTGAAGAGTGGTTGCCGGTAGACAAACGCAGCAGTTTACTTGGGCCTTGGCGCTTGGCAGGTTGGCTAACTGGTGCCATTCCAGCGATTTTCGGGGGGCGGGCGGTCTACGCCACGATCACCGCCGTTGAGACCTTTGTCGATCGTCATAACCAGCAGCAAGTCGATCACATTGAGCAATATGGTGCGCCGCCAGGGTTGTTGTCAATTATTCAAAAATGCCAAGCCGATGAGTGTCATCATCGCGATGAAGCGCGGGCGCTTGCCGGTCCGAAGACGTTGCCAATGTTGTTGCGGCTTTGGTGCGCAGGTGTTGGTGCCGGGTCGGCCGCCGCCGTGGTGCTTGCACGCCGGGTATGACGCGCTGGTTACCCTTAAAATGCACGGCTTATCTGGTCGAACATCAGAAATATACAAAAATTAGCAGCGTTATCGTTTTGCTATAACTTCGCTAATTTTTGTATAAATCGACGAATCCAGCCAGCAAGATATGCCTTCGAGTTGGGTCTTGGGTCAGACCGCTCTGTGATGGCTTTTGAAATAAAAAGTTATTTATGCCAGTTGCACGATTTGGTTTAATACGAAACGTACTTCATTCTGTGGGGAAAAAGAAAAAAGCCCCTGAGGGTGCTTAATTAACTTGACTTCTTGGCGGAGAGGGTGGGATTCGAACCCACGGCACGGGAAAACCGTACGCCTGATTTCGAGTCAGGTACATTCGACCACTCTGCCACCTCTCCGACTCAAGTTCGCAATGTTAGCAGAAAGCCATGGCTTCGTTATGCTTCCAAAAAGATCATTAAACAGCTTTCTTGTCGACTCAATACCCTCAATGCTCGCTAAAATGAATTAACTATTTTGATTTAAGGCTTCTCTAATGCTTTTTTTACTGTCACCTGCTAAAAAGCTTGAATACGACACACCTTTGCACACACAGTTGCATACAGCCCCTTTGTTTGTTGATGAGTCAAAGCAACTCATCGCCGAGCTTAAGCCTAAGTCGGCAGCAGAAATTGCTAAGCTAATGACCTTAAGCCCGGCTTTGGCGCAATTGAATGTTGAACGCTACGCCCAATGGGTACCCAAATCAACGCAAAAAAATGCCCGGCCAGCCATACTGGCTTTTAACGGTGACGTATATGAAGGTCTTGAAGCAGCCACTTTAAATGAAAAAGATTTAAATTGGGCCCAAGATCACGTTGCTATTTTAAGTGGTCTTTATGGCGTATTACGACCACTTGATTTAATGCAACCCTACCGTTTAGAGATGGGCACGAAGCTAATCAACCCAAAAGGTAAAAATCTTTATGATTTTTGGAAAGACAAGACTGCACCCTATTTAAATGAGCGGTTATCGAATGACAAAAACCCAATTGTTATTAATTTAGCATCTGAAGAATACTTCAAATCAGTCAACATCAGCACACTTCATGCGCGTGTGGTTCAATGTGTGTTCAAAGAGGGCAAAGCGGGTGTATTTAAAATAATTAGTTTTTACGCCAAACGAGCTCGCGGCTTAATGACACGTTATGCCATCACTAATCGAGCAAAAACGCCTGATGACCTAAAAGGTTTTGATCTTGAAGGTTATCTTTACCAGCCTGATCAATCTACGACTGATAAGCTCGTTTTTCACCGCAGTACCTAGAGGGAACTTTTTATCATGGCTTCAAAGAAAGTTGATTTACCAAATTACCCCCATATTGCTTTGTTATTACAAGGCGGTGGTGCTCTGGGCTCTTATCAAGCGGGTGTTTATGAAGGCCTTGTCGATTGTGGTATTCAACCTAATTGGGTTGCTGGCATTTCAATTGGCGCATTAAATTGCGCCATCATCGCGGGTAATGCACCTGAAAAACGTGTCGAGCGTTTGCATGACTTTTGGAATACTATTTGTTCCCCTCCCAGTTTAACGGCGAGTTTTATGCCAAGCCATTTTGCATCTGCAAACCCCATGGGTTTTATGAACGCAATGATGACGCCTATGAACGACATGATGCAGGGTATGGGCCAATCTATGCTTAGCTCTATGGCAGCTATGCACGCTATTATGCAAGGCCAAGAGGGTTTCTTTAAACCTCGCATGATGGCCCCAGGTGGTGGTGCACCCGACACGACTAGTTTTTATGACACGTCACCCTTAATCAGCACCCTTGAAAAATTCGCTGACTTTGATCGTATAAATAGTGGCGAAACACGAGTGTCATTGGGTGTCACCAATGTAGCAACGGGTAACTTTGCCTATTTTGATACGAATGATATAAAATTAACACCTAAGCATTTTTTAGCCTCTGGTTCATTACCACCAGGCTTTCCTGCTACTGAAATTGACGGTGAATATTATTGGGATGGCGGTTGTGTTTCTAACACTCCACTTGAATATGTTTTAGGCTCAGTACCGCGCAAAGATACACTCGCATTCCAAGTCGATGTATGGAGCGCTCATGGGCCTTTGCCTACTGACGTTATGCAGGTCACTGAGCGTTTAAAAGACATTCAATACTCTAGTCGTACCCGAACGGTTACTCACACCGTGAATTTGGTGCAAACGATGCGTCAAGCGTTACTTGACACGATTGACCGCATACCTGAAAAAGTACGTGAAGCTGACCCTTGGTTTGGCCATATGGTTAAACATATGATGGGCGCACGCTTTAACGTTATACATCTGATTTACGAAAACAAGCAAACTGAAGGTCATTACAAAGATTATCAATTCAGTGCAGAGACTATGCATATGCATTGGCAAACGGGTTTGCATGACATGCACGAAACGTTGTCTCACCCTCAGTGCTTAGATATGCCTGCTGAAGGTGACAACTTTGTTACCTTTGACGTTCATACGCATAAGCGCAATTCGACAGGTCAGTTTAATTCCAGAAACCGAGAAAAAACTTCACAATTTGATCATCTCAATGTTAAGTTAGAAAAAAGTATATTGACGCAGGTTGAATCAAAGGCGACCTCAAAGCAAGCAACCAAAACTGTCAGTAAAGTAGATGCAAAGCCTGCAACGCCAAAGCCAGCAACGCCAA
>CALBMZ010000284.1 GCA_937896225.1 uncultured Alcaligenaceae bacterium
TAGCGATAGCCTGAATAACAAATAGATTGAGTCCAACAGGCGGCGTGATAAGGGCCACCTCAATCAAAATAACAAAGAAAATACCAAACCAAATGGGGTCGACTCCGAGCGACATGACTGTTGGGTACAGAACTGGCACCATGATGAGCAACATCGCAAGACTTTCAAGGAATAACCCAAGCACCAACAAAATACCCGTCACCAAGAGAATGAACCCATCAACTGAGGCGATATGCACATCAACTAACTCAGAGATCATGGCGGGTATTTGATAAATAGTGATCGCTTTACCAAAAATTTTTGCACCAATCACAATCAAAAATAGAACGATCGTCGTGCTTAGCGTTTGCTTGACAGCCTCGTAGAATGTCTTTAATGAGAGCGTACGCAAAAAGAAAGCGGTGAGTAAAAAAGCGAACGCTGCGCCCACAGCTGACGCCTCGGTTGGCGTAAAAGCCCCTGAGTAGATACCCCCTAGAATTAAGACGGCTAAGCCTAGGGTAGGCAAGGCGCGCCAAGTGGCGCGAGCACGCTCAGCGCCAGTGGCTTTCTCAACTTTTTGCTGGGAACCTGTCATCAGGGCGTGAATGACCGTATAGACACCAAACAAAAAGATCAGCAATAGACCCGGACCAACACCAGCCAGAAATAACTTGCCGATGCTTTCTTCTGTAATAACGCCATAAACGATCAAAGGAATTGATGGTGGAATCAAAATACCCAGCGTGCCACCCGCAGCCAATAACCCTAATGTGAAGCCCTTCCCATAGCCGCGTTTGGTCATCTCGGGAATCGCCACAGTACCGACGGTCGCTGCTGTGGCAACAGAGCTGCCTGATATAGCCGAGAACAAGCCACATGACAGCAACGCAGCCACACCAAGACCACCTGGCCAATGCCCAACCCATTTTTGAACCGCGTCAAATAAGTCTCGCCCGACACCACCCTTGAGTAGTATGTTGGACATCAACAAGAAAAGCGGCACAGATAAGAGTACAAAATTATCAAGGGCACCCTGCAAGTTTTGAGCCACCATCGCCATCGGCAAACCCTTGATGGCTAGCAGCGCAGCGCCCAACCCTGCCAGTGAAAACGCCACGGGTACGCCCATGAATAAAAGCACCAAAAGGGCTACACCAATATATAAAAGCGTCATACCCTCTCACCTTCAGCGGAAAGATGCTCAGCATCATGTTCTCCGCCAGGCGAGAAATTTGGTGCAGGGCCGAAGGGCAATCGAATCAGGTCTGCACAGGCTTGCAAAAGCAAAAATGTGAACCCCAGAACAATCGGTATCTCAGCTACCCAATTTGGTAGTGCGAGCATCGTTGGCTGGCGTCGGCTTAGCCGAATAGAGTCTATCAGCATGTCAAAGCCCTTAACCATAGCCACCGCCGAAAATGCAGCAATGATCAGAAGGGCTAAACCTTCGAGCAGATATCTCAGCCAGCTTGGCGCGATAGATAAAAACGCAGTAATTCTTATCATCTGACGCTGCTTAAGTGCTAGCGCCATACCAAGATAAGTAAACCAAATTTGCATGGTGACAGCAATATCCTGCGTCCATTGGGTGGGCGCAGCAAAGACATACCTTGCCACAACTTCGTAGGTCAGCATGATGGCAATAGAGATCACCATCACGTTTCCGAGGTGGCCGCATGCCTCAGCCACCCCGTCCATCACCCGCAAGGGTGTCAGTCGAGGCGCTGATGCGCGATTTAGGTCTTTATGCATGCAGCTATTTTTAGACTAACCTTTTAAATCAATAGAGCTTGCGAACTTCGTTGACCAAGCGCTGACCAGTAGGGCCCGCTTCCTTAATGTAGTCAGCAATCGCTGGCTTGGCAGCTTCCTGCCAACTTTTGACTTGCGCTGGCGTTAGGTTAATCACTTTCATTTTAG
>CALBMZ010000285.1 GCA_937896225.1 uncultured Alcaligenaceae bacterium
GATCTCAGCCGCTTCAATATTAGCTAAAACAGCCCGTGACGCAAGTTTGGTGGTGTTGCACGCTAAGTACCCTGGGTATGGGTTTGATCATCACAAAGGCTATGGCACGGCCCTCCATATGGCTAAGCTAAAAGAGTTAGGACCTTGCCCTGCCCACCGAAGAAGCTTCGCCCCAGTACGAGCCTTATGTAACGCAAATCGAATATGAAAGAAATAACTTCACGCGCTAACCCGCTTTGGCGCGACTGGATGCATCAACGCTCTGCCGCAGGGCGGCCTGGAAATTTGATTTGGCTTGACGGCCCGCATTTGTGTCAAGCTTGGTTAGCCAAACATTTGCAACCACTTTGGGCTATTTTTGATGAAAGCAAGGTTGCTTTGCCGCAAATTTCAACTTTGATTCAGCAGACTGATCCGACCCGTCAGATCTCTTTAACCCATGCATTATTTGAGCAACTCAGTTCAGTCAAGGCTTCTCAAGGTATTTTGTTTTTAGTTGAGCACGCGGCAGCGACCCCTCAATCGAATTTGCCTGAGACTCAACTTGATGAGTACTCTAAAAACCAGGCTTTATCGGGTAGCGCTTTCAATTTTGACCGTGCTGTTTTACTCGATTCAATTCAAGACCCCGGAAACTTGGGCACAATTTTACGTTTAAGTGCGGCGGTTGGCGTGACACATGTCATATTAGGGTCTGGTTGTGCTGCAGTTTGGTCGCCTAAAGTGCTTAGAAGTGCTCAAGGGGCCCATTTTGCTCTAACGTTGAAAGAAGTTGACAATGCGGTGCAATGGCTCAAAATGTACCGTCAGGCCACTGAACAACCCGCCACCGTATTGGCGACTGCTGTGGTGGGTGCCCAATCGCTATGGTCTACTCAGTTGCCAAAGCGTTCAATTTGGCTTTTTGGGCACGAGGGCCAAGGCGTGAACCCTGAATTATTAGCAATGGCCGATATTAAAATAAAAATTGAGCACGACCAATCGGTTGTCGACTCGCTGAACGTTGCGAGTGCTGCTGCAATTTGTCTATTTGAGCAAAATAGACAGAGCAATCGTTTAAATAGATGACAGCTTAGTCATTCTAAGCGTTAATAGGCTTTGTAAGTATCAAGCTTCACCTCTTGCAAAATGGTGGTTGATATCTCTTCAATTGATTTGCTCGTGGTTGATAACCAAGGTATACCCTCGAGTCGCATCATACGTTCAGCCTCAGCTACTTCGTGTCGGCACTGAGCCAAAGACGAATAGGTACTATCAGGGCGTCGTTCGTTTCTGACTTCACACAGACGCTCTGGCTGAATAGTCAACCCAAACAAGTTGTTACGATATTTTTTTAATGTATTAGGTAAGCTACCTCGGTCAAAATCTTCAGGAATGAGGGGAAAGTTTGCGGCTTTCACGCCATATTGCATAGCCAAATATAAGCTTGTCGGTGTTTTTCCACAGCGTGACACGCCGACTAAAATAACATCTGCCTGAGCCAGCCCATTAACAAATTGACCATCATCATGCGCCAAACTGTAGTTAATTGCATCCATACGGCTTCTATACTGTGCCGAAGATGCAGCTTTGTGTGATTTGCCAATAGAGTGGCTTGATTTCAAACCTAAGGCGAGTTCTAAAGGCTCAACAAAACCCGAAAAAAGATCTAAAAATATAGCGTTAGCTGACTTTATTCGAGTAGAAACTAAAGAGTTGACCAGCGTTGTGAAGGCGATGGGTTTGACACCTTGCTTAAGGGCTAATTGATTGATGCGCGCCACAACTGCATCAGCCTTTTCTATCGAATCGATAAAAGGTTCGCGTACTTGAATAAACGCCACACTTTCGAACTGAGATAAAACGGAATGGCTAAATGTTTCAGCGGTAATACCCGTTCCATCAGAAATAATAAATACGGTGCGCTCAATTGCAGGGTTAGACATATGTAAAAATCCGTTAAAGAAGTTAATGTAGGGTAGTACAATGCACTGCAACATTCTTATATATTTGTGATGGCACCTTAAGGCCAGTTTGGTTAGTATTCGAACGTCTACGCTAGTATGCACCCCATATTAACCAAACTCGCTTTCCATTTATTGTAAAAGGTGACTTCATGTCGTACGTAGTTTCATTTGAGCAGCTTCGTAATACCGATGTTGACTCTGTTGGGGGTAAAAACGCCTCGTTAGGGGAAATGATCAGTCAGTTAGCCGATGCTGGGGTGCGTGTGCCCGGTGGGTTTGCGACCACGGCCCAGGCTTTTCGTGACTTTTTGTCGGCTACGGGTTTAGATAAGAAAATTGCAGATCGTCTGGCAACCCTTGACTCTGAAGACGTGCGTGCTTTGGCACAAACTGGCGCTGAGATTCGTAAATGGTTAGTTGAAACCCCGTTACCTGAACAACTTGATCAAGACATTCGTACGGCTTTTGCCCAGTTAGATGCTGATGGTAAGGGTTCTTTTGCTGTGCGCTCATCTGCCACAGCCGAAGACTTGCCCGATGCATCGTTTGCAGGTCAACAAGAAACGTTTTTAAATGTTGTCGGAATTGACGATGTCATCGACAAAATTCGTCATGTTTTTGCTTCGTTGTATAACGATCGTGCCATTTCATATCGTGTTCATAAAGGCTTTGCTCACGCCGATGTTGCCCTGTCTGCGGGCATACAGCGTATGGTGCGTTCAGACTTGGGTAGTGCGGGCGTTATGTTTACCATTGATACCGAGTCTGGTTTTAAAGATGTGGTGTTTATTACGTCCTCTTACGGCC
>CALBMZ010000286.1 GCA_937896225.1 uncultured Alcaligenaceae bacterium
CGTCAATTGCAAGAAGCGAATAATAATGGTCTAGAAAAAGGTCAGTCTCATGTGAATATGGTTAATTCGACAGTAGGTGGTCAACCTTCGGGCATCAAATCAAGTGTTCACGCACTGCTTTAAAATTCCGTTATAAATTTCAGATTACTCTTTTTGAGTGTTTAGGAGCATCAAACATGTCAGTTCGACCTGTTTATTTAGATTATTCAGCTACCACCCCAGTTGATCCGCGTGTGGTCGACAAAATGGTGCCTTGGTTGTACGAGCAGTTCGGTAACCCAGCCTCACGTAGTCACTCCTTCGGCTGGGACGCTGAAGCAGCCGTGGAACAGGCGCGTGTTGATGTGGCATCACTTGTCAATGCTGATCCTCGTGAAATTGTTTGGACATCTGGCGCTACTGAGTCAAATAATTTAGCCATTAAAGGTGCTGCAACGTTCTATGTTGAGCGGGGCAAGCACATTATCACGGTTAAAACTGAACACAAGGCAGTTCTTGACCCCTGTCGTGAACTAGAGCGTCAGGGCTACGAGGTAACATACCTTGACGTTCAAGATAATGGCCTTGTTGATATTGACGTTTTGAAGGCAGCCATCCGACCTGATACTGTTTTGGTATCAGTTATGTTTGTTAATAACGAAATTGGTGTTGTTCAAGACGTAGAGACGATTGGTGAAATATGTCGTGAACGTGGCATCATTTTTCATGTCGATGCGGCTCAGGCAACCGGTAAAGTTGTAATCGACCTTCAGCACTTGAAAGTTGATTTGATGTCATTTTGTGCCCATAAAACTTACGGTCCAAAGGGTATTGGTGCGTTATACGTTCGCCGTAAGCCTCGCATCCGTATTGAGTCACAAATGCACGGTGGTGGGCACGAGCGTGGTTTTCGTTCAGGCACCTTGGCGACACATCAAATCGTCGGTATGGGTGAGGCGTTCAAGTTAGCAAAGGCTGAAATGGCCACTGAGAACGAACGCGTTCGTATGCTTCGTGATCGTATGTGGGCGGGTATGTCTTCAATGGAAGATGTCTACTTAAACGGCGATTTCGAACAGCGTGTGCCACACAACCTGAACATCAGCTTTAACTATGTTGAGGGTGAATCACTTATTATGGCAGTTAAAGAATTGGCTGTCTCTAGTGGCTCTGCGTGTACTTCTGCAAGTCTTGAGCCATCATATGTTTTGCGGGCATTAGGGCGTAATGATGAATTGGCACACAGCTCAATTCGGTTTACGATGGGCCGCTTCACAACTGAACAAGATGTAGACTTTGCTGTTCAGCTGCTCAAAGCACGGGTTGACAAACTTCGTATGATGTCACCTTTATGGGAAATGGCTCAAGACGGTATCGATTTAAACTCGGTTCAATGGGCCGCTCATTAATTTATAGTTAAGTAAACTGTCAGGAGAATCACATGGCATACAGCGATAAAGTACTTGATCATTATGAAAATCCACGAAATGTGGGCTCATTCGAAAAGGGTGATGACCACATTGGTACCGGCATGGTCGGTGCGCCAGCCTGTGGTGACGTCATGAAATTGCAAATCCGTGTCAACGATGCGGGTATCATTGAAGATGCACGTTTCAAGACTTATGGTTGCGGGTCGGCTATTGCTTCAAGCTCATTGGTTACCGAGTGGGTTAAGGGTAAAACGCTTGACCAAGCGCTTGACATTAAGAATACGCAAATTGCACAAGAGTTAGCTTTACCGCCTGTCAAAATTCATTGTTCGATTTTGGCTGAAGACGCTATTAAGGCGGCTGTAAAAGACTACAAAGAAAAACACAATCATTGATTCTTCAGAGAGGTTGTCATGGGTGTGACACTAACCGAACAAGCAGCAGACCATATTGAGAAATACCTACAAAAACGTGGCAAAGGTCTCGGCTTGCGTTTGGGTGTTCGAACAACGGGTTGCTCGGGTATGGCCTACAAGCTTGAATACGTCGACGAACAAGTGGTTGAAGATAACGTGTTTGAAAGCTTTGGGGTGAAAGTTTTTATCGATCCAAAAAGCCTAGTTTATCTGCAAGGCACAGAGCTCGATTACGCTCGCGAAGGTCTAAACGAAGGTTTTAAATTTCGTAATCCTAATGAAAAGGCAACCTGCGGTTGCGGTGAGTCATTTACGGTATAACCGCTTTGATCTCTAACGATTCTTTCGATTTATTTGGTTTGCCTAGACAGTACAAAATTGATCTTGCTGCGCTTGAGCAGAAATGGAAAATCATTTCTGCTCAAGTTCACCCCGATCGGTTTGCCTCAGCCTCATCGGCAGAAAAGCGCGTTGCTGTTGAATGGAGTGCCCGGGTTAACGAAGCGTATCGAGTATTGAAAGACCCTATTAAACGCGCTGAATACCTTTGCATGCTTGCTGGAATAGACATGGGTGATCGTCAGCAATCTGCCATGAACGTAGAGTTTTTAGAAAATCAAATGTTTTGGCGCGAAGCATTAGAAGACACTCGCAACAATCACCAAATTGACGATTTACACCTTTTACAGGCATCTGTTGCAGAAGCATCAAAAACCTATGAAATAACCATAGGTGATTCACTTGATCGGCAACAATGGCAAAAAGCAGCAACTCAACTGCGTGAATGGATGTTCGTGCAAAAGTTCGCACAAGAAATTACCCATGCCTTGCGCGCATTACGAGACCAGGACCGTCATATATCTTAGATAAGAAAAATTTAAAAAATCTTTTATCATCTTGGGTTAAATTTTTAGTTCTCACTTTAATTGTTATTTTTTAGGTCAGTATGGCACTGTTACAAATTTCTGAACCCGATGCATCGCCAACACCCCATCAGCGAAAACTTGCTGTTGGTATAGATCTCGGTACAACTCACTCATTGGTGGCGACCGTTCGTCATAGCGTACCCGAAGTTTTACCTGATGCCCAAGGTCGTTTTTTATTGCCCTCAGCCGTTCGCTATCTGTCTGCCCAGCATACGAAAATTGGATTCGAGGCTTTACACGAGCAAAATAAATTTCCGCTCGATACCTTGGTTTCGGTTAAGCGGTTAATGGGTAAGTCACTAGAGGATGCTCAACAAACGCGTATTCCTTATAAGCTTGATCAGTTTGGTCAAAGCGTTTCTATTGTGACTGAACACGCTACAGTGACCCCTGTTGAAGTGTCTTCACAAATTTTACGCACCTTACGAGAACGTGCTGAAGCCACACTTGGTGGTTCAATAGTGGGTGCTGTCATTACTGTTCCGGCTTACTTTGATGATGCGCAGCGACAAGCTACCCGTGATGCGGCTCGCTTAGCGGGCCTAAATGTTTTACGCTTATTAAACGAACCCACTGCAGCCGCGGTCGCCTATGGTCTTGATCACACACAAGAAGGTCTCTTTGCCGTGTACGATCTTGGCGGTGGCACATTTGACTTCTCTTTATTGAAACTTTCAAAGGGTCTGTTTGAAGTGGTCGCCACTGGCGGTGATACGGCCTTGGGTGGTGACGACTTTGATGCCTTAATTGCACAGCATTTCTTAGATCAATCTGCTGATAAAACGTTAACGGAGACAGATTACCGTCATTTATTGTCTGCTAGCAAACGCTTACGCGAAAATTTAACTGATGTCGAAAGCACTTCGATTGAGACTGACTTAACGGGTGCCTTTGCGCATCTATCTTTGTCACGCGCTGAATTCGACATCATGGCTAAAGCTTTGGTTAAGCAAACATTAGAGTGTGCCATGCGTGCACTAGATGATGCCAATCTTGAGCCTGGCGCTGTTCAAGATATCGTTTTAGTGGGTGGTGCAACCCGTATGCCCCTAATTCGTCAAGCGGTCGAAGCTTTTTTTAAGCGAGCGCCACGTTGTACGATTGATCCAGACGAGGTGGTTGCTTTGGGTGCTGCTTTGCAAGCAAACTCATTAGTTGGCAATCGTGCACCGGGCGATGACTGGCTGCTACTTGATGTGACTCCCCTGTCTTTGGGTATTGAGACCATGGGTGGTTTAGTTGAAACCATTATCACGCGCAACAGTACCATTCCAGTTGCTCGTGCGCAAGAGTTCACGACTTATAAAGACGGTCAAACGGCGATCGCTTTGCATGTCTTACAAGGTGAGCGTGACTTGGCACAAGATTGTCGCTCTCTAGCTAAGTTTGAGTTACGCGGTATCACCCCAATGGTGGCAGGTGCCGCACGTTTAAAGGTGACCTTTCAGGTTGATGCTGACGGTTTGTTAAGTGTCAGCGCTCGGGAAGAAGTCAGTGGTGTAGAAGCTAGCGTAACGGTCAAGCCATCGCATGGTTTAACTGACGATGAAATCTCTAAAATGTTGACGGACAGCATGTCTGAAGCCAAAAATGACTCAACCATGCGTATGTTGCGCGAGCAACAAGTTGATTCAACTGCACTCATAGAGTCTGTATTGGCAGCGCTGCTAAAAGACCACGATTTATTGTCTAGTGCTGAACGAGATCAGATTGATACTCAAATTTTGCTAACCCAAGAAGTACTCAAGTCTGACAATGTTGACCTGATAAAAGACCAGACACATCAACTCAGTCAGGTCACCGATGCCTTTGCTGCTCGTCGTATGGACCGTAGCATTCGCGCAGCCTTGACAGGTAAAACCCTAGATCAACTTTAAAAGATTTTCTGACTTATGCCTAAAATTACAGTTCTGCCACATCCAGATGTTTGCCCAAAAGGTGCAGTGATTGACGATGCACCCAAAGGGCTGTCTATTTGCCGAGTTTTGTTAGATCATGATATTGAAATCGAACACGCCTGTGAGTTGTCTTGTGCTTGCACCACGTGTCATGTAGTGGTTAAGTCTGGTTTTGATTCGCTTGAAGAAGCTACTGATTCTGAAGAAGATTTATTAGATCGTGCTTGGGGGCTTTCCCCACACTCCCGCTTGTCATGCCAAGCATTGGTGGCTGATGATGACTTAACGATTGAAATACCGCGTTACACCATCAACCACGCTAAAGAAAGTCACTGACCGAAAGTGACTAACCTTCACTAGCCTTTAGTCTTCACGGCGTAGATGTGGAAATAAAATCACATCTCGAATACTGGGGCTATCGGTCAGTAACATGACCAAACGATCAATACCAATGCCACAACCACCAGCGGGCGGCATGCCATACTCAAGTGCACGTATGTAATCGGCATCGTAGTACATCGCTTCTTCGTCACCCGCATCTTTGGCGACCATTTGTGCTTGAAAACGGGCCGCTTGATCTTCAGGGTCGTTGAGTTCAGAAAAACCATTCGCAATTTCACGGCCGGTCATAAATAATTCAAAACGCTCTGTGACCCCCTCAAAGGCATCAGAAGCCCGGGCTAAGGGCGAAACTTCAATGGGGTAGTCAATAATGTAGGTCGGCTCCCATAATTTGGCTTCGGCTGTTTCTTCGAACAAAGCCAATTGCAATGCGCCAAGACCAGCATGTGCAAGAGGGGGACTATTGGCATCAACCCCAAAGCTACGTAACGCTTTTTTAATGGCCTCTGCATCATTGAGTATGGCGTCAGTATATTCCGGTGCATGCGCTTGAATGGCTTGCACAATGGTCATGCGTGTAAAAGGCTTGCTTAAATCAAGCGTTCGGCCTTGGTAGGTGACGACAGCACTGCCCGTTGCACGTTCAGCAGCCTGACGAATTAAGTTTTCAGTGAAAGTCATCATCCATTGGTAGTCGGTATAGGCCGCGTAAAACTCAAGCATGGTGAATTCTGGGTTATGCCGCGGGCTCACCCCTTCGTTTCGGAAGTTACGATTGATTTCAAATACTCGTTCAAAACCCCCAACCAACAAACGCTTTAAATAAAGTTCTGGCGCAATACGTAAAAACATTTGCATGTCGAGCGCATTGTGATGGGTTTCAAAAGGCTTGGCGGCTGCACCACCGGGAATAGTCTGCAACATCGGGGTTTCAACTTCAAGAAAACCAGCCTCGGTCATGGTTGATCGAATGGCAGCAATGGCTTGTGAGCGGGTCAAAAACGTGTTGCGTGTTTGCTCCGTGACAATTAAATCAACATAACGTTGACGGTAACGCAACTCTTGATCGGCGATGCCGTGAAACTTGTCGGGTAAAGGCCTTAAAGACTTAGCCAACATATGTGCTCGTACAGCGTGAACAGATAGCTCACCTTTGTTGGTTTTGAATACAGTACCTTCTATGGCAATGATGTCGCCGAGATCCCATTGTTTAAAAGACTCATAAAGTGATTCACCTAATGCGCCACGATCTAGATAAATTTGTATGCGGCCAGTAGCGTCTTGTAAGGTGGCAAAGCTGGCTTTACCCATTACGCGTTTAAGCATCATTCTGCCCGCAACGGAAACAGCATGTTTGGCTTCGGCTAAGACGGCTTGCTCTGTTTCACCATACTCTGCATGTAAGGGCGCCGCACGGTGCGAGGGTACAAAGCTATTTGGAAAAGCGACCCCACGCGTACGAATTTCCGCCAGTTTGGCTCGACGCTCTGAAATAAGGTGGTTTTCATTTAATGTGATTTCAGCGCTGTTAGGCGTTGCGTCTGTTTCATTGCTAGTTGGGGTATGATCTGGGGAATTCATCATTAAAACTCGTGTTGCCGAATGTCATCGATGGTTTTTAGACCAAACGAATCGTCTTCGATGAAGGATAAAAGTTGCTGAGCAACCTGGGCTGGTTGTGCCAAAGCACCTTGTTGGTGAAGCTGAACAAACCTGTCAAGAACGGGGAACCGTTTTGAATTTGTACTGCGAATGGTTTCTTGCATAGGTGTATTGATCACACCGGGTGCAACCGCCACAATACGTGCGCGTGTGCCTTGCTCAATGCTGACTACTTCCGCGTAGCGATCGAGCGCGGCTTTGGTTGCGCAATAAACACCCCAGCCCGGTACGGCTTGGCGCCCGGCACCTGATGAAATTAACATGATGCGGCGGTCTTTTGCGTGGGCCGTTGCGGCCAGAAAATGGTTGCTTAAAAAAGTAGGCGTTACAACGTTAGTCAGATAGGCCTGTTCAATATCCAAAAAAGATGCGGGATGATCTGCCACCGTAACCGGTGTTACCACACCTGCATTTTGAATTAAGCGTGGGCGCTGAACCTGGCTTAGCCGTTCAACCACTTGTTTGGTGGCTTGTTCAACGGCTACCCGATCATTGAGGTCAACCAAAATTTGTGTCAAAGGCACGTTGTGTGTGCTGGCCAATTGATCAAGCTCATCGACATGGCTTCGATTTAGTGTGATTAACGCTACACCTTGAGTCAAACACTGCTCAGCTAATGCACGACCTAAGCCACGACTGGCACCGGTGAGAACCACCAGGCGATCAATGAGGGAGGTATTTGCTGTATGTTTTTGCATGATTGCTTAAAAACCTTGCTTCAAGCTGGCTTGAATAA
>CALBMZ010000287.1 GCA_937896225.1 uncultured Alcaligenaceae bacterium
CTTACAACCGCAAACCCCCCGGATCACTCTCGTGACCGGGGGGTTTGCACTTCTACGACTTCTACGTTACTGAGTAGCTGTTGAAATTTGAGTAACTGTTGAAATTGAGTTGTAGTCTCAAAATCTATACCTGGCTACTCTCTGTGATAGGGATGACCCGCTAAAATCGACCATGCTCGGTAGAGTTGCTCTGCCAATAAAACACGCACTAAGGCGTGTGGCAAAGTCATGCTTGATATGCGTATCAACTGATTACATTTAGATTTAAATGTTGGGTCTAGCCCATCAGGCCCACCGATGATTAAGACAATAGTTTGTGCTTCTGCTGCCTGATTAGATAGCACTTCACTGAATTGCTTGGTGGTTAAGTTTTTTCCGTGCTCGTCAAGTGCGATTCTGATGCCATTGATCTGGCCAATAGCCGCTTCAATACGTTGTGCTTCAGCAAGCATCATCTGAGCAGGGGTTTTGCCTAGCGTTCGGGGCTCAGGTTTTATATCTTTAAGTTCTATAGACCAGTCGCTAGGCAGTCGTTTAATGTACTCTTCCCACCCGTCAACGACCCAGTAGGGTACTTTCTGGGCGACTGAGGCAATGACGATTTTCATGCATCATCAAAAGATGAACTATGTTGTTTTGGTGCAAGGGGTATACGTTTTGATTCGGCTGCTAACTTCATGTGCACAGGTTTATCACCCCAAATCTCTTCAAGATTATAGTAAGTACGAATGGCAGGCTGCATAACGTGCACAACAATGTCGCCTATATCAACTAACACCCACTCGCCTGTTTCTTCACCTTCTGTTGCAATAACTTGCAAACCTATTTCGCGTGCCTTATCTTCAACGCTTGAGGCTAACCCTCGGGTTTGACGGTTTGATGTGCCCGATGCAATGATGACTCGATCAAAGAGACCGGTTAGGTGTGTGGTATTAAATACTTTTATATCTTGTGCTTTGACGTCTTCGAGCGCGTCAACGATGGCTCTTTGTTGTTTAGTGATGTCCATTATTTCTCCGGTTTTGTACCGTAAAGGTTGTATGTTTCAATATATTGAAGCACATGTTTGTCGAGTAAAGATTCGACAGATTGCTGTTGTAAGAGCCGATTTCTAACTTCGCTAGCCGAAATACTAAGAGCCTCAAAAGGCAGTACTTCTAATTTTGCAGAACCTTTGTTAATTTGTTCTTGTAATAATCTAGGTACACTCAATGCTGATAAAGGTCGTTGAGCCACCACAAGGGTTACGCGCTTTGCAATGTCTGACCATTTGTGCCAAGTGCAAAAGTTGTTGAGTTGATCTGCCCCGAGTATCCAATAATAAAGAGCTTTTGGGTCAAGCGATTTTAATGTTTCTATTGTGTAAGTGGGGCCATTTCGATCTATTTCAAGGCTACAGGCCGTCAGTTTTGCTTGATTTGAAATGGCCAGTTTAACCATTTCCATTCGATGGTAGCCATTTACCTGTAAGGCATCGCGTTGCCAAGGTTGGCCTGCAGGTATGAGCATAACAAGGTCTAGATTAAAGTGATCGCGGGCGGCGCATGCTAGCTTGATGTGTGCAGTGTGAATGGGGTCAAATGAACCGCCTAAGAGACCAATTCGAGGCTGTACGCTTTGAGTCAAGCCATGAGTCTTGTCAGGTTTGACGAGGGTTTTAACCCCTACGGTAGCTACTTGTTTTACTTGAGCCAATCGTGTGCTCTCAAATATTGACTGAGTTTTGCTTCTTCAGAGCCTGCTTCAGGTTGCCAGTCATAGCGCCAGTTGGCTGAGGGTGGCATGGAAAGCAAAATTGACTCAGTTCGACCACCAGACTGAAGTCCAAAAAGTGTACCTCGATCAAAGACTAAATTGAATTCAACATAACGACCACGTCGATAGGCTTGAAAGTCGCGTTCGCGTTGATTATATGCAATAGATTGACGACGCTCAACTATAGGCATATATGCCCCTAAAAAACCATTGCCAACAGACCGAGTCATTGAAAAAGCTGTCACAAAATCTGGCTCGCTCACGTCATCGTAAAATATGCCGCCAATGCCACGTGTTTCTTGTCTATGTTTTAAATAGAAGTATTCATCACACCATTTTTTATATTGAGGGTATCGATCTTCTCCAAATGGAACGAGGGCATCGTGACAAGCTTGATGAAAATGAATTGCATCTTCTTTGAAGGCGTAATAGGGGGTTAGGTCTAGCCCACCGCCAAACCAAAAAACATCTTCAGATTCCTCATTTGGGGCAAACGCGACAAACATACGTACATTCATGTGTGTTGTTGGAATGTATGGGTTGCGAGGGTGTAAAACCATTGATACGCCCATAGCTTCCCAGCTTCGACCTGCCATTTCAGGTTTGCGAGCGGTTGCAGAGGGCGGTAGCGTTGAGCCTTTGACATGACTAAATAAAACGCCAGCCCGTTCAAACAGGTTGCCACCCTCTATAAATCGAGAAATGCCTCCACCGCCTTCATCTCGAACCCACTCGTCATGACCGAAGTTTTGGCCTTCTGCTTGTTCTAAAGCCGCAACAATTGTCGCTTGAAGGTCAATGAAATATTCGTGGACTGAAGGAATAGGTAATGTTGTTTTCAAGATTAATAATCGTCCTGGACTATGACGTAGAAAAATTTATGGCGTTTTAGTGGAACTCAAAGCTCGCCAGCCAATATCTTTTCGAAACTGGGCCCCTTCAAATTGAATTTTAGCAACGGTTTCGTAAGCGCGAGCTTGAGCTTTCGCTAAATCTGGTCCTAAAGCGGTTACGCACAATACACGGCCACCTGCCGTGTGAGTGTTTGTATCATCAAAGGTTGTACCAGCATGAAACACTACACAGTCGTCTGTGGGTGCAGGAATATGGTTGATGATATCGCCCGTTACAGCTTTTTCTGGGTAGCCTGCACTGGCCAAAACAATGCCAATGGCTGGTTGCTCATGCCATAAAACTTCTACATGATTTAGCGAACCATTTGTTGCATGCATAAAAAGGTCTAGCAGGTCACTTTTTAAACGCATCATAATGGGTTGCGTTTCTGGGTCACCTAAGCGACAGTTAAATTCGAGCACGCCGATGTCACGGGTGGCGTCTGGGCCATCACCAATCATGACGCCTGCATACAAAAAGCCCTGAAACGGAATGTCGTCTGCAGCCATGCCAGTAATCGTGGGCTCAATAATCTCTTTCATGATTCGATCGTGCAACAGTGGTGAGACAACCGGTGCGGGCGAATAAGCCCCCATACCACCCGTATTGGGGCCCTTATCGCCATCTAGTAGGCGTTTATGATCTTGGCTGGTCGCAAGTGGCACAATGTTTTTACCATCACAAATGACAATAAAGCTGGCTTCTTCACCCACGAGGCAAGACTCTATCACCACACGTGAACCCGCTTGCCCTAGCTTTTCATCGCCGAGCATGGCTTGAACGGCAGCATGCGCTTCATCAAGTGACATGGCCACCACAACCCCTTTGCCTGCAGCCAAACCATCTGCTTTGACAACGATGGGTACGCCTTGAAGATCGATATAGTCGTGAGCAGCTTGCGCATCGGTGAAGGTTTGATAGGCAGCGGTAGGTATGTTGTGACGCTGCATAAAGCGTTTTGCAAAGTCTTTTGAACTTTCAAGTTGAGCTGCCGCTTGGCTAGGGCCAAAGATGCGTAAGCCAGCAGCCTTAAAAAGGTCGACAACGCCTTGGGCTAAAGGTGCCTCGGGGCCAACAATGGTTAGATCAATATTTTGTAGTTGTGCAAAATCACGTAAATCGCTTGGGTTTTGAATGTCAATATTGGTCACACCCTGCATTTGGGCGGTGCCGCCATTGCCTGGGGCCACATAAATATGTTTCACCGTTGGCGAAGACTGTAAGCGCCACACCATGGCGTGTTCACGGCCACCTGAGCCAATAACGAGTAATTTCATACTTTAACCTTCAGATTCGGGAAACACAGCGTTGGTATAAACCTCTTGCACATCATCAAGGGCGTCTAGTGCGTCAAGTAATTTTTGCATTCGAATGTTGTCGTCACCGACTAATGCAATTTCAGCTTGAGGTTTCATGATGACATCAGCCATTTCAGGTGTTATGCCCGCGGCTAAAAATGCTTGTTGAACCGAACTAAATTGTGGTGGCTGACAAATGACCTCAATCACACCCTCTTCGTCAGTCATGACATCTTCGGCACCTGCTTCGAGTGCGATTTCCATAACTTTGTCTTCAGAGGTGCCTGGTGCAAAGATAAATTGGCCACAATGCTGAAAGGTGAAGGCAACTGAATTTTCTTGGCCCAAATTTCCACCATTTTTAGTGAACGCATGACGAACATCGGCTACCGTTCGGGTGCGATTATCAGTCATACAGTCAACAATGACTGCAGCACCATTCGGGCCATAACCCTCGTAACGAATTTCGTCATAATTATCACCGTCTGCCCCGCCTACACCACGAGTGATGGCTCGTTGCATGTTGTCTTTGGGCATGTTGGCAGCCATGGCTTTATCCCACACCAAACGAAGCCTAGGGTTAGCGTCGGGGTCGCCACCGCCTGCTCGAGCCGCCACGGTTAATTCTCTGATTATTTTGGTCCATAACTTGCCCCGCTTGGCGTCTTGCCGGCCTTTACGATGCTGAATGTTGGCCCATTTACTGTGTCCTGCCATAATTTTTTTAACCTTAATAAAGATTCTATTTTACAGCGCCAAGCGATACACTGAGCGTTTGCTGTAAATATTCAAATTTAATATAGTTTTAACAGCCTAACTTAAGGGAATATAAAATGGATATGCTCACTAAAGCCATTCGCATTGAGCAACACGGCGATGAAAGTGTTATGAATATGGTGGAAGTTGAAGTCGCGCCACCATCAGAACATGAGGTTACGGTTCGTCAGTACGCAGTTGGACTAAATTTTATTGATATTTACTTTAGAACAGGCCTTTACAACTCGCCACTGCCGCATGGCTTGGGTTTTGAAGGGGCGGGTGAGGTTATTGCAGTCGGTAAAGCAGTAAAGCGCTTTAAGGTAGGCGATCGAGTTGCTTATGGTCAGAGCCCAATTGGTGCTTATGCTTACGTACGTAATGTGCCACAAAACAACTTGGTTAACATTCCAAGCAAAATTTCTTATGAAGATGCTGCAGCCGTTATGCTTAAAGGCTTAACGGTACAGTACTTGCTTCGCCAAACTTATCGCTTGCAAGGTCAAGAAAAAATTCTTTTTCATGCGGCAGCGGGAGGGGTTGGACTCATTGCTTGTCAATGGGCTAAGGCCTTACGCGTAAAACTAATTGGTACGGTTTCCTCACCTGAAAAAGCGGCTATTGCAAAACAATATGGCGCTTGGGAAACCATTGATTACACCAAAGAAAACTTAGTTGAACGTGTAACTGAGCTCACTAAAGGCAAGAAAGTGCCTGTTGTCTATGACGGTGTTGGCAAAGATACATGGGAGCGCTCGCTTGATTGCTTACAACCCCGTGGCTTAATGGTGAGTTTTGGTAACGCTTCAGGTGCAGTTGAAAATGTTAATGTGGGTATTTTGGCGGCCAAAGGCTCGTTGTACTTGACACGCCCAACCTTGGCAACACATGTGAACACGCCTGAAAAACTTCAGGCTGCAGCAGATGAGTTATTTGACATGATCATGAGAAAAAAGATTAAGGTCTTGATTGAGCAACGTTACAGTTTAGATCAAGCACCGCAAGCACATTCAGCGTTAGCATCACGTCAAACTATTGGCGCGACTGTCTTTAATCTTGAGTAATCTTTACATTTGCAATAGCTGCTATGGTTAATTTCATTTTTAATGCTTGCACCTTCTACTTGCCCTCAATCTTAAACGATTCCTATGTAATAGTTACCGATGTGCCGTCTAAGGTCGAGGGTAAAAAATCTAATTTTTAAGTAGCGGCATCGAGGTGGTATTGCGTGACACGTGCAACCTCGTTTTTTGAGCCCAACATGACGCTTACACGCTCATGCAATGCATGGGGCTCGATATCAAGAATACGGCTTGTGCCATTGGTTGCCATGCCGCCCGCTTGCTCAACTAGCATGCTCATCGGGTTAGCTTCGTACATTAAGCGCAATTTTCCAGGTTTGTTGGGTTCACGATCATCCCAAGGGTACATAAATATGCCACCTCGCGTAATCAAGCGATGAACATCAGCCACCATTGAAGCTATCCAGCGCATATTAAAGTTCTTATCGCGCTCACCACTTGTACCATCTAAACACTCTTGTACGTATCGTTTCATGGGTGGGGCCCAATGACGCATATTTGACATGTTGACAGCCAGCTCTTTTGTGTCTTCAGGAATGATGAGGTTTTCATGGGTAAGCACCCATGATCCCATTTCACGATCAAGCGTAAAGCCCACCACGCCCTGACCAATAGTCAAGACCAGCATGGTTTGTGGGCCGTAAATAGCATAACCCGCTGCAACTTGGGTGCGACCCGGTTGTAAGAAATCGCTTTCGTTAATGTCTCGACCAGAAGCCGAGGCAGGCGCTTTTAAAACTGAAAAAATAGTTCCAATTGATACGTTCACATCAATATTTGATGAGCCATCTAAAGGATCGAATAAAAGTAAATATTCGCCTTTAGGATAGCGATTGGGGATGAGGTGAATGGTCTCCATTTCTTCAGATGCCATCGCAGCTAAGTGCCCCCCCCATTCATTGGCTTCTAGCAGCACTTCGTTTGAAATGACGTCAAGTTTCTTTTGTACTTCACCTTGTACGTTTTCGCTTTCAAGGCTGCCCAGTACGCCACCTAAAGCGCCTTTGCTGACGGAGTGGCTGATGGTTTTGCAAGCACGCGAAACAATTTCAATAAGTAGTCGTAACTCTGCATGCAAAGCATTGGCCGAACGTTGTTGTTCGACTAGGTACTGAGTGAGGGTTTTTCTTTTCATGGTTTGTTAAGCTCTAGAGGCAAAAAAGTTTAAAGGGTGAGTGATTTAGATATGATTTCAAGCGTGTTGTTTGACAGCTCAGTATGTGTATGCACGGTTTGCAGTGCACGCTTCATGCCTGATTGTGCAGGTTCAATGTGTCTTGCCCAGTGGTCTGGAACGCGAGCCAACCTAGCCGCAATTTCAGGGTTAAACGTATCAATTTCAATAACCTGTTGAGCCCAAAAGTCGTAACCTGAGCCGTCTTCTTGATGAAAGCCTATTGGGTTGTTGTTGCAAAATTGAAAGATGACGGAACGAGCCCGATTTGGGTTACGTAAATTAAACGCAGGGTGCTTCATAAGGCCTTGCATGGTTGCACAAGTCGAGCTTGGGCTAACAGATTGAAGGGCGAACCACTTGTCAATCACTAAGGCTTCATGTTGCCATGACTCATAAAAATCGGTCAAAATATCCGCATAGTGATCATGTTGAGCGCTTAAAGATAAGGCTGCCATCGCACCAAAACGGTCTGTTAAGTTGTCGGCTTGTTTGTATCGTGTTATGGCGTGAACAAGGGCTTTTTCCTGGCTTATGCTACATAACCAATTCAATGCTAAATGAATCAGTGATCGTTGACCCGATTGCTGGGGGTTAGGCTTATAGGGGGTTGCGACGACCGTACGCTCAATGATGTCTAACAGATCATTTTCTAACGATGTGCCCAGTGATTTTTGATAATGAATGCGAGCGTGAGCAATTGATAACGGATCCATAGGGCTCATGCATTCAAGTAAGTATTTATCACTTGGTAAGCCTATTAATCTTGTCATGTAGCCTGAATCAATATGTTGATCATTTAACTGCGATTGAATCAGGCTAAGCAAGTCGGGTGATGGGTCTAAGCATACCGATTTAGTGCGCCAATGATGAGCCGATGCTAAAACGTGTTGAGCGATCAATTTTTGGGTAGATTCCCAACGTACAAATGCATTTTTATCATGTTGAGCCAAGTGAGTAAGGTCTTGAGTGCTTACCGAAGACTCAAGATGTATAGGGGCGGAAAAGTTTCTAAGTAAAGAGGGTACCGCCCCGAGTTCTAAACCGCTTACTTCCCAGCTTTGAGTGGTTTCTAGTAAGTTTAAAATCAATGTTTCGCTAGGTATGACATGATTCAAAGCACCATGCTGCCCGGGCGCATCGACGGGCTTAGCCTGAAGTGAAAGTGACTGACCTTGAGTGTTAACAAAGCCAATGGCGAAAGGTATGTGAAAGGGTTGCTTAACCAGACCACTTTCGCGTTCGACGCCGATGGAAGAGCACTGCTGTGTCAATGTAATGAGACACCGTTTACCTGGTTCGATTGATTTAATCGTGACTTTCACGGTTGGTGTGCCTGCTTGACTGTACCATCGTCTAAATACGTGTAAATTGTATTCAGGATGAGTCGTTTGCCAAGCTGCTTCCATAGCGTTAACAAAATCATCGCATGTCACCGCTTGCCCGTCGTGGCGTTCGAAATAGATTTGCATGCCTAATTGAAAGATTTCTTCACCCAACAAAGTGTGAATCATTCGAATGACTTCAGAACCTTTTTCATAAACGGTTGCGGTATAAAAATTACTAATTTCTTGATAACTTTCAGGTCTAATGGGGTGAGCCATGGGCCCATTATCTTCTGGAAATTGAACGGCCCGTAGCGTAATCACATCATCAATACGTTTGATTGAACGTGCACTGGCTGCAGCTTGGTCGGTTAAGTTGACGGCCATCATATCGGCAGTAAAAGACTGATCACGAAAAACAGTCAACCCCTCTTTTAAGCTTAAATCAAACCAGTCGCGGCAGGTGACACGATTACCCGTCCAATTATGAAAATACTCATGGCCGATGACAGCCTGAACGGCAGAGAAACTGCTGTCAGTTGCCGTTTGTGCATCAGCTAGTACATAAGCAGCATTGAAAATATTTAAACCCTTGTTTTCCATCGCACCCATGTTGAAGTCACGTGCCGCCACAATCATGAAACGCTCAAGGTCAAGCTCAAGATTAAATCGTTGCTCGTCCCATTTTAAAGACTGCTCGAGACTTTGCATGGCCCATTCGGTTTGATTGAAGGTGCCCACATCACTGAAGATTTGCAACAAAACTTGGCGCCCACTTTTCGTGAGCACATGTTTTTCGCGGCAATCAAACTGACCTGCAACTAATGCAAATAAATAACACGGTTTAGGAAAGGGGTCATGCCAGACACAGACCTGAGAGCCATCAGCTTGTTTGTCGCTAGAAATAAGGTTTCCGTTAGATAATAAAACGGGGTAATGGTCTTGTTGAGCTTTGATGGAAACGGTGTAGATAGACATAACGTCTGGCCGGTCTGCAAACCAAGTGATGCGCCTAAAACCTTGAGCTTCGCATTGCGTAAAAAAATGGTTGCCAGACATATACAAACCCATGAGGCTTGTGTTGTGGTCTGGTTGGCACATCGAAGTGATAGACAGATCACAAACGTTAGGTAAGTTTTTAACAACCAGTTGTTTGCTATCGAGCTGATAGTTTTCAGTGGGCCAAGCTTGGCCATCAACGTGAATACTTTCGAGTGTTAAAACCTCGCCATTCAAAATCAAATCTGCCCCGTTATGGTCAGGCTTGGTATTGATTTTGAGCGTAGAAACAACACGCGTTGAATTTGGCATCAAATTAAATGAAAGATGTACCTCTGGTATGAGGAAGGGGTACGGTTGGTAATCTGAGCGAAATGTGGTCATAGCTGAATGAAGCACCATCAAATGAATGTCTCTCTATTGTAGATGGGTTGGCACACAAAAGAAAAAGCCACTTGAATGATTGATTTCAAGTGGCTTAATGCATCATTTATTAAAGCTCAAACAAGACAACGTCGTTCATTCACTAATTAAATGGCAGGCATTTTCATAATGGTTCAATTCAATACAACCCTAATTAAACTATTTATGCTGAATACTCTTTTGGCTTACTTTGCCTCGGGCACTAAAAACTGAGTGCGATGAGTACCCGCTGCTTCAGCATCAGAAACCCAACGAGGCGGTTTGCCGCGACCTGTCCATGTGGCCTGAGTCTCAGGGTGTCGATATTTGATGGCAACCGGGCCTCTAGGTTGGCTGGTTTTTTTTACTTTGTTAGACGCAGAGCTCGTGCTTTTGCTTGCGCCAGATTTATTGACGACCGCGGCAAGTTCCTCAACGCTAATACCGTATTCTTTCATTGACTTAACAATTGTTTGAATAATAGGTTTGCGATTTTTTATTTGCAACGTTTCAGCTTGTTTTCGTAAACGGCTGATTTCTTTTTCAATTTTTGCTTGCATAACGGCATAATTTTGGCGAGCCATTTTTTTT
>CALBMZ010000288.1 GCA_937896225.1 uncultured Alcaligenaceae bacterium
CCAAACCCTTTATAAAGCTGGTGGTTAATATCTTGAATTAACTGTTTGATATCTTGAAATGGAAAATCTTCACCACTGCTTTCTTCTAGCGGCTTATTCAGGGCCACAAACGCTTTTAAGCCTTGACGCAACCCAGCCTTTTCTGCATAAGTCAAAGGCCTAACCCATTGCGAAGTTTGATTAATATCGTGTGCTAACCAAGGTTTTGGTTGTTCAACTTGGTCAAACATTGTGCTTACAATCATGGTTGCATTCTCTGTCGCTTACTCGATCGATTTATCGTCGAAATTAGATCCTGAAAGTTAAAGGCTTAATTGGTCATCCCAGACCAAATGAGGCATGGGTAACCCCTTAAATAAATTATCTGAAAGACTAGGCTCAGGTTGCTGTGCCAGCTTTTCTTTTATAACTAGCTCAAGTTGACGCAAGTGCTGACCAGCATGCCAAGCTGTGCGTTCCATATATTCATGTAAAGTTGGTTGACCGTAGTACACGTTAGGGTTGGCTGCAAAATTTTGATGGGGCAAGTCATTAAGCACCCAATCAGACAATTTGATAGCCACTTGAGACACGTATTGACTCAGTTTTTCTGGGGTCGAACACGCATTAGGTAAAGGGTGCTCGTAGTCGTCAAAAACCAATTGGTGTTTTTTTTGGGAAACTTTGATAAATAAATCAATAATTTCAGCGCAATGGCAGGCCAAGTTACCGTAACTACGGGGCCGACCTGGAAGCAATTCATCAAAACGCTGAGAGGGTATTTGTAAAACATAAGCTTTCAAAATGGGTAAATAACCCATCATACGATCAGCCAGTTCCTTGGGCGCTAGTTTTTGATCAGTCGAATTAGCTGCTATACCAGCCAAGATATTGACTTGCGCGATCATTTGCCCGTCACACCACTGATCGCCTTTAACTAAAACAGGTACTTGGCGCACACCGAGTTTGCCCAAGGCCTTAAAACCGTCGGCATTTTCGCGTACGTTCACAGAATGAAATGGCACATGGTTTCGGGTCAGGTGCTCTTTCAAATTCAAGCAACTTGAACAACCCGGTTGCCAATACACAGTTAGCGTTTCTTTACCCATCTGCTATATCCTTTTTGTTCAGATAACCTTTAATCAAACGCACTACAAGTGGTAGAAGACTCAAAGCCAAGACTGCTAACAAAAAAATACTGACTGGTCGCTCTAAGAAAATAGAAGCAGAAAGTTTACCGGCCCCTTGGTAAGTACGCATCAACTGTCCGTCTAAAATTGGGCCCAATATCAGACCCAGAATGACTGCAATCAAGGGGTAATCAAATTTACGCAAAACAATACCAAGTAAAGCAAATATCAACATGACATAGATATCAAACATCAACAACTTGACAGCGTAAGTACCAACAATTGAAAACAAAGCTATTAACGGTATCAATACGATCGTTGGAACTTGTATGATTTTTGCTGCATAAAAAGACACGACTAAGCCAAAAAATAACAACATGAAAGAGGCGAAAATTTGTGCACTCATTACGCCATACATCAATTCAG
>CALBMZ010000289.1 GCA_937896225.1 uncultured Alcaligenaceae bacterium
CAACAGTAAAGCGCTAAGATAAATAATGATCTTTTAATAGTTGTCAAATTTTCGGAGATTTATTTTGAGCCGTGACCTTGTAAATGAGGCGATTTCTCTTAATCCTCCCTGTCAGCAAACGCGTCGTGCGTTTCTGCGCAACGCTTCGGCTACGGGTTTAATTGGTGGCTTTGCCTTAGCTTCTGACCCCGTTATGAGCCAAGCCATTCGTACTAATTTTGAGGGTTTAGAGGCCGATGAAATTCACGTCGAAGAAAATGGGGTTGATTTATACGCATACATGGCAAAACCTGCCAATGCAAAAGGCCCACTACCGATTGTAATTGTAGTGAGTGAAATTTTTGGGGTGCATGAGCACATTGCTGACATGGCTCGTCGTTTTGCGAAACAGGGTTATATGGCCATTGCACCTGAGTTTTTTACACGAGCAGGTGACCCCACGTCGTTAGGCACCATTGCAGAAGTCATGAGCCAAATTGTCGCCAAAACACCTGACAAACAAGTAATGGGTGATATTTCTGCGTGTTTATCTTGGGCCGGCAAAAATCAAGGCAACCTCACAAAAGTTGGCATCACTGGTTTTTGTTGGGGTGGTCGCGTGACATGGCTTGCATGTGCTCAAATACCACAAATGAAAGCAGGTGTAGCGTGGTACGGACGTTTGGTGGGTGATCAATCAGAAAACTTTCCGCTGCACCCTGTTGATATTGCCGCATCACTGAAAGGACCTGTCTTAGGTCTTTATGGCGGTGATGACTCTGGTATTCCGCTTAATACGGTTGAGAAAATGCGCGAAACTTTGGCGCAAGCTAGTGTTTTGAACCCCGCCGCTAAAAAATCACTTATTGAAGTCTACCCCAATGCACCACACGCTTTCAATGCCGATTACCGTGCCAGTTACCGTGCCGATGCCGCCAAAGATGGTTGGTTAAAGTGTTTGGCTTGGTTTAAGTCGAATGGTGTGGCTTGAAAAATGGTGTGGCTTGAAATGAAATTACGTAAGAAATAGTAAGGCCCACATTATCAGCACTACCAGCATTACCAGCACTACCAACCTTCATGAAACATGATTTATACATGCATGAAATAAGTATAAATAATTTTATTAACATTTTATTTTTTTACACATCATTTTTTT
>CALBMZ010000290.1 GCA_937896225.1 uncultured Alcaligenaceae bacterium
CCACAATATATTGAGTTTAAATTGTAAAATATCAAGCGCACGCTCTTGTTGTTGCCGAGTGGTAAAAAAGTCTAAAGTCACTTCAAGACCGTGGTCGACATCGCGTTGTGCCAACGGAATACGTGAGCGAAAGTAGTGTAAGCCGCTCGTTTCTATCCAAGGATAATGGGTCGGCCAGGTAGCTAATCTGTCTTTATGAATTTGCGGTGCGAACATTTCAGTTAACGAAGAGCAAACTGATTCTTGCCACGGTTGTTGGCGTGCGAAGTTAACATAAGCATCGCAGGCAAACTTTACCGCAGGCTCTACGTGCTTGAGTGACCAAAGCTCATTACGGTCGATACCCACCGCCATACCGAGCCGAGTCCAAGCTTCTAGCCCGCCGCATTCTGTATCGGTTTGGTATTGACCAAAACCATCATGGTCTAGAATTCTAGAAATCCAGCGACGACGTGTTTCGCGATCTTGACAATTAGAAATGATCGCCGCATCTTTGATTGGAATGATCCACTGATAGTAAAAGCGATTCATGACCCAACCGCGAATCTGTTCTTTAGAGCACTGGCCCGAGTTAAGTTTCACATTAAAAGGGTGATGAATGTGATAGCTCTGACCCTTGGCACGAAGTTTTGCTTCAAACTCGTCACGGGTCCAAGGTATGGTTGCCTCGCTCATGATTAAACCTCGATTTGCATGCCGTCAAAGGCGACTTCAATACCTAAATTTTTAAGTTCTAAGGCTTGAGGTGAGTCTTCTCGCAAGATTGGGTTGGTGTTGTTGATATGAATAAGAATACGTCGTTTATGGGTATAGGCGCTTAAAGCTTCAATCATGCCACCCGCGCCAGACTGGGCGAGGTGACCCATATCAATCGCTCGTTTTTTTGAAAGGCCAGATGTGATCATTTCATCATCTGTCCAGAATGTGCCGTCGACTAATAGAACGTCAGCTTGTTGCATCGCTTGTTCGACTTGTTGCTCAATCATGCCAAGACCTGGTGCATAAAATGCACTTCGACCTGACGATTTGTCGGTAATCAGCAAGCCGATATTGTCACCAAGGTGAGGGTCGTACCGATGAGGGGAATAGGGGGGCGCTTTGCTTGATAATGGCACCGGTTTAAACTCAATGCCTTGCAAGGCTTCAATTTGAAAGCTGTCTTGGTTTAAATCAATCAAGTGTTGAACGACTTTGCAATAGTGATCAAGTGTTTTAATTAAAGGTAGACCAGAAGTCAGATCTTCAAACACTTGTTTAGTAGCGTAAAGGGGCAGGGGTGAGCTTCTTTCACGTAACATCATCAGGCCAGTGACGTGATCAACCTGTGCGTCCATTAATACCACCGCAGCAATACCACTGTCTCGAATGTGTCGAGCAGGCTGTAGTAGAGGCGTACTTTTAATTTGGGTAAGTACATCTGGCGACGCATTAATGAGCGCCCAATCAGGTGTGCCGTTACCCACAATAATCGATGACTGGGTTCGAGGTTGGGCTTGAATGCTACCGAGCCGAACACCAGAGCAGTTAGGACAGTTACAATTCCACTGAGGAAAGCCACCGCCAGCGGCAGAGCCTAAAACATGTATTTGCATCACAACTCAAAAAAGAAAAAAAAAGGCCGAGATGTAATCTCGGCCTTTCATAATAACGTTTAACGGTTAGCGATGTACATTGTGATTTCAAAACCAAAGCGCAAATCTGTTGCAGATGGTGTTTCCCATTTCATAGCAGTCTCCTAGAAAGATTGGTTGTAAATAAATAACAATTATCAATGACAACACGTAATAATCAAGTACGTAAATTAAGTATATATCAATAGATAACCCATAAATATATTTTATTTTTAAGAATTATAATAACCCTATGAAATGTCAACTATTTCCGCCGTTAGAGCCTATCCAAAAAGGTTTTTTACACCTGGGTGAAGAACATCAAATGTACTGGCAAGCCAGTGGTAACCCAAGGGGTGAACCGGTGGTTTGGCTTCATGGCGGCCCAGGCAGTTCAGCCAGCCCCATGCATAGGCGCTTGTTTGATCCTGAAAAATTTTATATTGTTCAATATGATCAACGTGGTTGTGGTTTAAGCACACCTAAAGGGGCTATAAACGCGAATACAACAGATGATCTGATTAAAGATATCGAACGATTGCGTGAGCATTTAGAAGTGTCAACATGGCATGTTGCTGGGGGCTCTTGGGGCGGGTCGCTAGGGTTGATTTATGCGCAGTCTCATGCTCATATCATAAACAAAGTTTTGCTGCGCAGTACATTTTTGTGTACTGATTCAGAAATTGAACGCTACACCCAATTTCCACCGGCAGCATGTCGTGAAAGATGGGAAAATATATATAAACTTCTACAGACAGATCAACCTGAAACCGTTCTTGAATACAGTTATCGAGTTTTTTGTTTAGAAAATGATGCATCGGCTCAGGCACAACTTGCACATGCTTGGGTGACGTATGAAGGTGCAATGAACGACTACCCAGCGCCTGCTCCAGCCCCAGGTGCTTTTGATGACCACGCCTTAATTGCGCGATATCGCGTTCAGATGCACTACTTGAAGAACCGGTGTTTTGTTCAGCAGCCTATATTGATGCGCCCAGAAGTGTTATCTACTTTAGATTTAACATTGGTGCATGGCGATCAAGATGCATTGTGCCCATTTGAAAACAGTTTAAAGGTCAAGCAACTCGCGCCTCAAGCAAAGCTTGTGCGAGTGAATGGGGCGGGGCACAACATGTTTGATAAACAGATGCTTAATGCTATGTCAGAACAAATTTCAGCTTGGAGCTTAAACTAAGCTCAACGCTGCGTCATATCATGTAGAGTCAAAAATAATTATTGTGGAGGGGCGGGCGGCTCAACCGTTATTTTAATATTTGCGTACCAAGCTGATAAATTATTAATATCGGCATCGCTTAATGATTGACCAATCACATTCATCATGGCATTTTTACGCACACCAGAGCGATAATCTTTGAGTTGCTGTTTTAAATATGACTCCTGTTGACCACTTAAGTTCGCCGCGCCTATCAGCGTTGCCACGCCATCATAACCGTGGCAGTTCGCGCACATCATTTGTACTTTATTTTTCACTTCTTCTAGGTCTGCGGCATAAGCAATATTCAAACTGCTTACTCCAAAAGCAGCAAGAAAAAGTGCGGGGCGTAGTTTTGAAAAAAACATTGTGTGTTCACTTTATAAACAAAAAAACGGGTCGAGCACAGGGCTCGACCCAATACTAAGTGACTGAATTAAAGATTACTTACCATTGTAAGAAATACGGTAGATAGCACCTGCTTTATCGTCAGAAACTAATAATGAACCATCAACATACATGGCTACATCAGCAGGGCGGCCTAAATAAAAGCCTTTCTTAGTCATAAAGCCATCAGCGAAAGGTTCCATCTTTGTCGCGTTGCCTTTGTCATCAAGGTAAGTAACCATGACGCGTGGGCCACGTGGTACAACTGAATTCCATGAGCCATGTTGCACACTAAAAATGGCATTGTTGTACTTGGCTGGGAACATATCACCTGTATAAAAGTTCATACCTAAGTCAGCTGCATGAGCAATTGACTCAATTTGTGGTTGCACGTAATTCGCGGCTAACGCTGCAGGAATTTCTTGCCCTTTGTACTCTGCAGTGCGAACGTTACCACCACCGTAGTAAGGGTGGCCAAACCACATGCCAGCCTGAGGCATACGATTTAATTCACCCGGAGGGGTCACATCACCCATACCGTCAACCTGATTGTCAGTGAACCACAGGCTCTTGTCTTTAGGGTTGAAAGCTAAACCTGCTGAATTACGAATGCCTGTTGCCTCGACACGCCGGTCAGAACCATCTGATTTGAAACTGACAATGCCGCCTATGCCAACTTCACGAAATGCTTGTTGCTTATCATCAGGTGTCACATTAAAGGGTTGACCTAACGAGATGTAAATACGACCATCTGGGCCAATGGTGCATGAGCGTGTCGTGTGGTTATAAGACTCGTCTTCTACAGGAATAAGGGTGCCTTGCTTCACAATCGGCACGGCAACAGTGTCTGAGCCTTCCATAAAGTACTCAGCTGCTGGGAACATCATCACGCGATTGCGTTCCGCGATGAACAGAAAGCCGTCAGGTGAGTAGCATGCGCCGGCTGGTACGTCGAACTTGACGCTAGGGCTGAATTCTTGAACGGTGTCAGCCACGTTGTCCATATCACGATCAGTTGCTGACCAGACGGTGTTTTTACGAGTGCCCACCCAAACGGTGGCTTTGTTGCGGCTGACTGCCATTTGGCGTGCATCAGGCACAATTGCGAACAGCTCAATTTTAAAACCATCGGGTAACTTAATGTTAGTCAACATTTTCTTAATGTTGTCAGCATATTTTCCAGACTGCTCTACCGTTTTCATAGGGCCAGTACCGGTTGTTTTGAAAGCCCCAAGTTTTTCAAGGTTTGCAGCGTCAGATGCAAAAGCTGCGCCACTGATCATAGATAAACCTATTGCGACGCCCATAGCAATAGGTGCAATTTTAAGTTGTTTCATGTTAAATTCCTCGATTTTAAGTGTCTCAATTCAGGCTCCCTTTTTAAAAACGATTGTTTTTTAGGGCTAGTTTTAAGACCGATATATATTTAAAGGTCTGATAATAATATAAGGCTTTGTTAAAACTAAATGACATAGGACATACCCTTAATCCACATTAAGCGTAGGTATTATTTTGAACCTAGAATCTCGTCAACAGCGAGTCGACCATCTTGAATGATTTGTAATAGGGTCTGTCTCGAAAAGTCATAGGCTTTGGGGGCCGGGTGATCGGGGTCAGCGTGACGAGTGATGCGAATGCTTTGATTCGGTTTGGAAGTTCCCATGAGTTGTAAGTACAGGGGTTCGCGCGATACGCGACGCGCAACCTCTTCAGGTAGATGCTTCATGATGGTTGTGACCAATTGGTGATAATTGGCCATGACATCTTGTTGGTAATCGTTGTGCTTGAGTCGGTCAGAAAAAATAATTTCTTCGCGCCGTGCGTTAACTTCAATAAGCGACTCGGGTAGTTTTTCGCGATGGTCTGGAAACAAATCTATCAAATAAATATCTTTACCCGTTTGCCCTACTCTACTGAGCACCGGTTGCAAGGGTGAGTTGCTGACAATACCAGCGTCCCAGTAATGTCGGCCTTCTATTGTGACCCATGGAAAGGCGGGTGGCAGACTGCCACTGGCCATGATGTGGTCAACCGTTAAGTCATCTAAGTAGCTATCAAATAACACCACTTCACTGCTTTGAACGTCAACGGCAGTCACCATGAGTCGAATAGGGCTTTTTTTAAGGGAGCCGAAATCAACGTATTTTGTTAATAGGTTTCGTGCGGCAGAAAAGTCATAAAGACTGGGCCAATCAGTGGGTGATTGTGCGAAATTTTGCCAAGGGTTTAACCATCTTGGTTCAAAAAACCCCGGCAAACCAAACATGGCTATTTGTTGGCTGGCCCACAAACGTCTTGAAGACTCGTCGCCCGTGATGGGGGTATCGGTGGCCAATTCTTGCCAGAAAGCTTCAAGCGCACCGGCAGGGTTGTCAGGGTTGCCCGCCATGATGGCGCCATTAAAAGCACCAATCGAAACTCCCGCCACAACATCTGGTGTAATGTTCCGTTCTTGAAGCGCCGCAACGGCGCCACACTCAAACGCACCAAAAGCGCCGCCGCCCTGCAGCACAAACAAAACTTGAGCAGGTATGTCTGATAGTTCAAATGACCTATCAAGTAGTTTTGATTTGACTCGTGTCAAATTGACGTGGTTGCGAATGAGGTCTTCAGCCGCTTGAGCGTTTGACGAAGAATAACCCATGGTAAAAAAAGCGCAGGGTATGTCGTGGTTAAGATAAATTGACTCAAATGTTTCGGTTGCAAATGAACCTCGGTCAATTCTTTCACAATTAGGTGAAGGAAACCCAACCAGATTAAAACTCTTGTTAAAAATATGACTGTAAAAGTAGCTCACGGCGGTGTAGGGTTCGCGCCGACCCAACATATTTCGAGCGGCGAGACGGCCTTGTTTGATGGCGTTGTCCCAGTGCTCAACTCGAAAATACTGTTTAAATAGTGAGTGGTACGTATTGGCAACATCACCCGCAGCGTAGACGGACGCGTCATTCGACTGCAAGTATTCATTAACTAACACGCCATCGCGACAAATGATGTTGCTTGATGTCAAAAACTCAGTTCGTGGTGTCACGCCAGCACCGATCACAACCATGTCACACTTTATTGTTTCGCCACTGGCTGTGAGAACGCCTGAGGCATGATGTTGCCCTTCGATAGCAATCGGGGAATCACCCAACAAACAGTTTATCGAGTGTTGTTCTAAGACAGTCTGAATATATTTAGAAAGTTTGTTGTTATGTAACTTATAAAGTAGAGCATGTGTTTCGATTAATGTAACTGTTACGCCTTGTTGAGCTAAGAGGCTGACAATTTCGACACCGATAAAGCCCCCTCCTATTACAACAGCGTGCTTGGCTTTTTTGGCATGAGCCCGTATGGCGAATGAGTCATCAAACGTTCTTAAATAATGTACGCCTTTTAAATGCGATCCTGGTATTGACAGTTTTGTCGGTGAAGCGCCCGTGGCAATTAATAACTTTTCGTATTCAATTTGTTCGCCTGTTTCAAGTGTGACGGCGTGACGCTTCGAGTCGAGCGCTGATACTTTGCTCGATAATTTGAGCTCAATTTTAAGATCATGACAGCTTTCTGCATCTAAAATAAAACTTGGTTTAAAGCCTTGTTCAGTTTTTCCCAATGTTTTAGATAACGGTGGACGATGATACGGTGCAATTTTTTCTTCGCTAACTATTAAAATTCTACCTTCTGCCCCCTCTTGTCGAAGCGTCTGTGCAGCATGGGCTGATGCAAGCCCGCCTCCTAATAACAAAAACTTAACTTTTTGAGATTTGCCTGCTGTGGTCTGCTTGGTTGGCAATGAAGCGGAGTTTGAGAGAGAGCGGGGCGATGTCATGATTCTCACTATAATGGTTTTATTCGTTTAAGTGATCTTCAGCTGTATTGATCATCGTTTGAAGAATCTTAAAACATAATATTAATGGGTTGTGAATGAGTATTTTATCTAGTCTACAAGACCCAATTTTGCCGATTTTCATGGTTATGCTCGTTGGTTATTTTATGCGGCGCGTCAATTTCTTTGATGTGCCGAGTGCACAAGGTATTAATCGGTTTGTTTTTTATTTAGCGATGCCAGCCCTGCTGTTTAATTTGGTGCGCAGTGTGTCTTTTCATGAAATTGATTGGACAACTGTGAATGCATATCTAATTTCTGAGTTTTTGGTTTATGGTGGTGTGGCTTTTATTGCTTATAAGTTGTTTAAGCGTCCGCTAGGTGAATCGATACTGATTGGCATGGCTGCAGGGTTTGTTAACCATGTGATGTTCGTCTTGCCTATTGCACGTAGCTTGTATGGTTCAGAAGCCATAACGCCTGTGGTTGCGATTGTTTTTGTCGACGTGGTTGTGTTTTGCCTAACCATTTTTTTGATTGATTTCATCAAAGCACTTGAGTCTAAAAAAGTCGGTGCTTTTAGCCCCAAAAATGTCATGTTGATGTTGTCAAAAAATCCAATGGTCATTGCCACCGTTTTGGGTCTATTGGCTGGTGCTTATTCAACGTACATTCCGTCAGGGGTGTTCACTTATGCGCAGTTCTTAGGTGCTGCTGCCCCACCTGCGGCGTTGTTTGCACTCGGTGTCATACTTGGCGGGCAGCCTCTGAGTCCGGTCGGCGGGCCTGCATGGCTTGTCATTGGGGCAAAGTTAATTGTTCAGCCAGCGTTGTTTTGGGCTTTAGCAGGTGTTGGTGGTTTGCTGGTGATGAAACCCGACTGGGAAACTTTGGCGTTTCTGGTGGCCGCCGGCCCCTGTGGTGCCATGCCGTTTGTGATTGCCTTGCAATACAAAATCAAGCCTGAAGTCATCGCAAAAGCAGTGTTGATATCAACGGTTTTATCTTTATTAAGCTTAAGTGTGCTGACCGCGGTGTAGTTGACACAGAAAACCCTTTTGTATCTAAACTGAAAAAAAATTGACCATGTGATTGTCTTGCGACGAATCGTAAACTTCAAATTAATTGGCCAAAAGCAGCCTAACAATTAGCCCGTCTATGATCAGCTATTTTGGAATCGTCATGCTTCATTTCGGTGCTTCTTAAGGCGCGATGTTTGGTTTTGCGACCTGCCATTCGGGTGCGCCACATTTTGAATGAGCTGGCTTTCATTTCAGCACGCATCAGTTTAATGACATCAGTCTGAATCAAGCCTGTGCGTTCTTCGATTGTTTCAAATGTGGTTCGATCTTCCCAAGCCATTTGAATCACGGCAGATATATCGTCCGGTGTCAGGCTAGCAAGTCGCTTCGCTGAGGTGCTTTGCATGTCAATGCCTTCTAATAAATTACTCATAATTTTAATCAGAATATAGTATTTATCAGTACTGTCCGGTTAAATCAGGCGGTTTTTAAGTGAAAGCCAATACTGGCGTGGTCTATAGGCCGATTTTATTTGGTTCCGATTTGAATTCAAATTCGTCCTTTTTGGGTAATTTCCTAGGGGTTAACCTCTGGGAGATATCTCATGAACGCCTTCAAGACACTGTTTGCACAGCTCATGGCATTTATACCGTTTACCAGCTTTGTTCTTATCGTCGATCGTTATGGTGGCAACGCCGGCGTTCGGCTTTTGTGTCATTCAAATAAAAGCAAACGCCAAAACCCTCAATCCAGTGAAATCTTCAGCCTCTCAATAACGGGATCCCAACGTGCTTTTTCTTGTTTCATTAAAGCCGATAATGCAGCTGGGCTTGAGCCCGCAGGCGTGAAATAAAGAGAAGCAAACCGCGTCTGCACCGTAGGATCTTTCAGGATTTTGTTCACCTCAACGTTCAATCGCTCAATGACGTTGGCCGGGGTGCCAGCGGGTGCCAACATCGCATTCCAAGAAATCGCTTCAAACCCAGGAAACCCCAGTTCGGTCAGCGGCTTGAGCCCGGGTAATTCTGGCGTGGCTTTTAGGCTGGTGATGGCAAGCGCCTGGATCTTACCCGACTTCACTTCTGTCATTGCAATGGCAGGGACCATGAAGCTTGCCTGAATGTCTCCCGCTAAAAGTGCATTCACCACGCTGGGGAATCCGGCATAAGGAACGTGCCCCATGTGAAGGCCAGCATCGGCCATGAACATTTTCTTGGCCAGTTGCGAAGCACTGCCCGCACCAACCGAGCCATAGTTGTATTTTCCAGGCGATGCTTTGACCTTGGCGATAAACGAGGCTAGGTCTGAAGTACCGAAGTCTGTGTTGACTATAAGCACATTCGGGCTGGTTCCAACCAAAGTGATAGGTGCGAGGTGTGTGAACGGTTCATACCCCAACGTTTCCTTAAAGAGGGTAGGCGCTGTCACCAGCGGGCCATTGATGGTGTAGAGCAGGGTGTAGCCATCAGGGTCGGCGGTGGCGACCTGCCGGGTTCCGATGCTGCCACCCGCACCGGCTCTATTGAGAATCACGACCGATTGACCCAAGGCTTTGCCCAAGGGCTCGGCGATGGCTCGCGCCAATAGGTCAGGTGAGGAATCGCCAGGGAATGGGACGATCAACTGGATGGGCTTGTCTTGGGGCCAAGCAGCGTGAGCCAGGCCAGCACCCGTTAGGGCCAAGGTGGCAGAGGTCGCAAGCAAGGCAATGCCGCGAAGCAGGAGGTTGGTCTTGATCATGATGGTTGTGTCTGTCACAAAGGATGGGTGTTGGTTTGGTTTTCTTATCGATTTGAGTGGGGCAGTATTAAGGGTCAGTCCTGCCCTGCGGTCTTTAGGGTTTGCGCGGGCTGTTCTGGGGTCACAAAGTTTTTATCCAAGGCTTATCTCAAAACTTTACGCAAAGATTATTGTAATCAAGCTTAGCCGATTTGTGGGAATCTCAGCGCGAATTTCACCGGTTAGTGTTAACTGACACGGACTTAGAGATTTGCTTTAGTTAGATTTGCGTCCAGTACTGTCCGGTTAAATCAGGCGGTTTTTAAGTGAAAGCCAATACTGGCGTGGTCTATAGGCCGATTTTATTTGGTTCCGATTTGAATTCAAATTCGTCCTTTTTGGGTAATTTCCTAGGGGTTAACCTCTGGGAGATATCTCATGAACGCCTTCAAGACACTGTTTGCACAGCTCATGGCATTTATACCGTTTACCAGCTTTGTTCTTATCGTCGATCGTTATGGTGGCAACGCCGGCGTTCGACGCATGACTTGCGCGGAGCAGTTTCGAGTGATGGTCTTCGCGCAATTGACCTGGCGCGAAAGTCTTCGCGAGATCGAAGTAACGCTCGGTGCGAATGCGACCAAGCTTTACGCGATGGGACTGCGTCACAGCGTTCATTGCTCGACGCTGGCCGATGCGAACGAAACGCGTAATTGACATATTTGGTCGGACGTGGTGCAGGTGTTGATTCGTCGAGCACGCAAGCTCTTTACCCACACGGCTCTGGTCGGACTCGATCTGAAGAACACAACTTACGCGCTCGATGCCACCACAATCGATCTTTTCTTGAGCTTGTTCGATTGGTCGCCATTTCGCCGCCCCAAGGGCGCAGTCAAATTGCACACGCTGTTGGATCTGCGAGGTGCAATCCCAGTGTTTATCCTCATTCGCGACGTAAAGATGCAAGAGGTCAACGTGCTCGACTTCATGCCGGTCGAGGCTGGCGCCTTCTAAGTGATGGACCGCGGTTACTTGGACTTTGCTCGGCTCTATGCCATGCATCGAGCGCGCGGATTTTTTGTCACGCAAGCCAAAGTCAACATGAACGTGTGGTGCATTTACTGCGCATCGACAGACAGAAAAACCGGCATCATTTGCGACCAGGCGTTGCTGCTCAAAGGCTTCTATGCCACGCAACAATACCAGTAGCACTTGCGACGGATTCGATTCAAGGACCCAGAAACAGGCAAGACCTTGGTCTTTCTGAGCAACAACTTTGTCTTGCCAGCGCTGACAATTGCAGCACTTTACAAAAACCGCTGGCAGGTCGAATTGTTCTTCAAATTGATGCAACGCTATACACATTGCTACAGATATTATCGGAGTCGGTATTTGAGAAAACTGAGCTTTCAAGCGCCTTTCAAGGCAGTGCGCTGACAACTAATAATCCCGAATTCGCTAACCAATTGAATTTATTCGGAAATTAACCGGACAGTACTGAGTATTTAAAAAATAAAGCATTGGTTTTTCTGGAATGTTAGACCTTCTTATTAGATCTTTAATGAGTTAATTTGCCTTTGATGGCTTCACTTTCGCTACAATAGCGCGATATGACTGCCTACGCCGATGTTTCTCTATTCCCCCGCCACGCCAAACCTTTAAGCAGCTACCGTAAGTTTTGGGCAGCGCGGTTTGGTGTAGCCCCATTTTTGCCCATGAGTCGCGAAGAAATGACTCAATTAGGGTGGGACAGTTGCGACATCATCATCGTGACAGGTGACGCCTACGTTGACCACCCCAGCTTTGGTATGGCAGTTATTGGCCGTATGCTTGAAAACCAAGGGTTCAGGGTTGGCATTATTGCCCAACCCGACTGGCAAAGCGCCGACCCTTTCAAAGCTTTGGGTAAACCGAATTTATTCTTTGG
>CALBMZ010000291.1 GCA_937896225.1 uncultured Alcaligenaceae bacterium
GGTTGAAAAGGGGTATTAGAAATAGACATGGGTATCAAACAGATCTATTTCATTTTTATAACATTTTTAATTTGGTAGTAGGGCTATTTTATTTGTCAACCTGGAGTTGTTGCGCTTGGGTTTACATCGTGGTTTTACTATTCTTGACCACCACCTATGCAGGCTCCGACTCGATGACTCGAGGGGAAGTAGGCAAAAAGATTTTTCAAGTGATTGATGCAAAGGGTGTGTTGCCACTGGCATGGGGTGAAAATGCTTTTTGTCAGCTGAGCAAATCCAAGAAAGTCATTTCAACGCTAAAAAATTTAAAAGGGCTTAAAATTCGTACAGTTGGTTCACCTTTGTTTTTGAACACCCTGTTAAAACCTAGTAGCGATGACAAGTCACTTTGATATTCACCCCTTTATTGATTGTCCTGCATAGCATAACGCTGCGAATCAGCTTGCTCGATAGTTGGGAATAAATAGGGTGTTTGAGACCGCACGCATGTACAAAGGTCAAGCCCACAATTTATTGAGCGATCAGATCTTTGGCATCACCGCCTTTGAGTTGGGCTAACTGCTCGGCTAATGGCTAGGCTAACTTATTGCACCCCAAGCACCTTGTGTTTTAAACACCTTGAGCCCTAAGGTGTTCTAACTGTTGTTGACTATCGTGAATCGCTTTTTGAATCACAGCCGGTGTGAGACTTGAACCTTCCGCGGCTAACGCTCGGTACAAGTCATTGGTTACCCATTTTTTTGCAAAATACAGTTGGTCTTCAAGCTTGACTTTTGATAACCAGGGGTTAGAGAGATTTGAACTACCTGATAGCTCATGTTCGACAAATGCGCTGGGCACAACAACACACTTCCAACCGCGTGCGCGAGCCGTAAAAGAATAGTCTGCATCAGAACAAATAAAGCGCATATTCTCGTCTAACAAACCAATTTCACGAACCATTGCTGTTCGTAAAAGCATACAGGCACCATTGACCCAGTTGGTTTCATAGGGCGCTTGGGGCAGTTGGGTGATGTTAAAAATAAGGTGTTTGCCCCACGGAAAAGCATCAGCAGAACCAGCCCAATTAACCACCTTTGTGCTTGAAATCGCCACAGGCGCAGCAATGCCGACTGAGGGGTTCGCTTGCATCACGCTCATCAAATCACGTAGACACGTTGGGTAAAGATTCGCATCTTGATTTAAAACTAAGACGTAATCGTATAGGTCTGAATAGACAAACTGCCTTAACCCGACATTAATCGCTCGCGTAAAGAGAATATTGTCATGGGTGTTGTCACGTACAAATATTTCGACCTCTACATTGACTTGAGACTTAAGATGCTCAATTGCTTTTTTCAAACCCTCTGGTGCATTGAAGTGCGGAATCACCACCGCAATCTTTTTAGTCGTTGAATTCATTGCTGTTCCCTGTACATCAAAAAGTCTCAATCAAGTGACTCATGGTTTAGACGTGGTTTTCCAAAGTTCAGGCCATTGCTCAACCCAACAACAGACATGCGCATTGTCACGAATAACGATTACTCGGGGTCGGTTATGAGCAGGGTACTGGTTTGCAAATTCTTTAACCAATTTACTGGGTATGACGCTATCTTCATCGCCTATAAAATATATTTGTGGCACCTGTTTGGTCGCACGAATCAATGTGCGATTTGATTGCGTAACGGTCAGTGGCTTTAGGCCCAATTCCAAAGTCCATGCTGTAGGGTCCATATTGCCAGCGACGGTGATTATTTGCTTAATATCATCGCGCTGTGCGGCCAATTCAAGCGCTATTCTCGCCCCGCCAGAATAGCCCACTAATACAATTTGCTGCGCACCCCATTTGTTTTTGATGAACGATACACCTTGATTTGTCGAGTCAACGACGGCTTTAGAAAATCTATCTTTTGTCCACATCGTTTCAGTACATCGCGCAGCGTTGGCTTGTTTTAAATATTGACAGGGTCTAGCCAGATAGGCAACTGCACCGTTGGGTTGCGCCATGGCGAGTCGCAGCGCAACAGGGTCTAAAGGGGTCGGGTCATC